>JALSJF010000207.1 GCA_026989505.1 Cyclobacteriaceae bacterium | reverse complement strand
ATGAATATGATGCCCCTTTCGGTATCCCCCCCATTGGTCTGCAATCGTTGATGTGGTCGGGGTCGGCCGAAATCCTGGCCAGGACTTCGGTAGAGCGTAATATTCCGTTTGTCCTCAGTACCGTTACCACCCTCAGTATCGAAGATGCCGCTAAAATCACCGATGGTAAGTTTTGGTTTCAACTGTATCATCCGGCCGAAAAGGATATTCTGGATGACCTGCTGAAAAGGATTACCGGTAACGGCTGTGAGGTTTTGGTCTTGCTGGCCGATGTGCCCGCCTTTGGTTATCGTCCCAAAGATATGTACAACGGCCTGGCCATGCCCCCGCGGATGATGCTGCGCAATGTCATCGAGATGCTGAAGCACCCGGCCTGGCTGCTGGCTACCCTGAAAAATGGCCGGCCGGTATTTAAAACCATGGAAAAATACATGCCGGAAAACCTCGACATGAAACAACTGGCAGCCGTGGTGGACAAGACCTTTGCCGGGCGCCTTAACGAAGACAGGATTAAATACATTCAGGATAAATGGCCGGGCAAACTCGTTATCAAAGGCCTGGCCAGTGTGGCCGATACCGAAAAGGCCGTAGCCCTGGGTGTTGACGGGGTCATCGTTTCCAACCACGGGGGGCGCCAGTTGGATGCCGGGCCCTCCAGCATTAAAACCCTGCCGCCTATTGTTGATAGGTTTAAGGGGAAACTTACAATTATGCTGGATGGCGGTATGCGCAGCGGCCCGGATATGGCCCGGGTGCTGGCCTCGGGCGCTGATTTTACTTTTCTTGGCCGGCCGTTTATGTATGGTACGGCTGCCCTGGGCAACAAAGGTGGCCATCAGGTAGTTGAAATCCTGAAGACAGAACTACTGCAGGTAATGGAGCAACTGGGCTGCGCCCGGGTTGAAGATTTGCCTGGCCATCTGATTGCAGGAACAAGCTTTTGAGGGCCACTATACCGGCAAACGGGCAAGAAGGCACGCCCCCGTCTGGTATTCTGCCAATATTTCATTAATTTGTCGGATCAACAGCAGTGCCGCCCACCGTTATGGAGAAAAAAGGCATATCCAGAGAGAAAAAAACCAGGATTGTTAAAGGGAAAAAAGTTTTGCACTGGCATTACTTTGATGCCTCCGGCAAGCCCATCACCGATCAGGCAACCATTGACCGTTGCAACAAGCTGGTATTGCCCCCGGCCTGGACGGGTGTCTGGATTTCGCCAGACCCACAAGCCAAGTTACAGGCTACCGGCCGTGATGCCAAAGGGCGCCTGCAATACCGTTATCATGATGCGTGGACCAAAGCCCGTGCTGCGGCCAAGTTTAGCGGCATGCGGCAGTTTGCTACCACTTTGCCCACCATCCGTAAGCAGGTGGCAACCGACCTGCAACTTGCCGGGATGCCAAAGAATAAAGTTATTGCCCTGGTAATAAAGCTGATGGATATCTACCATATCCGCGTAGGCAATGATGAGTACGCCCGCAAAAACAAATCCTATGGGCTTACTACACTTAAAGAAGGGCACATCACCATCGACCGCTCGGCCACGGCCGAAGGTGAGTTGGATGCCATACTTGAGTTTACCGGCAAATCGGGGAAGCTGTGGCAACGGAGGATATGGGAAGATGACCTGGCCCTGCTGATTGAGGCCTCGGCCAGGGTTGGGGGGCGCGATAAAAAGCAGGACTTATTCCGTTATGAAGATGCCAGTGGCCGTGATTATGACATCAAGTCCTACCACATCAACGAATACCTTGATGCCATTACCGCGGCCGGCCAAAAAGTAACGGCCAAAGATTTCCGCACCTGGGCGGCCACCTGGAAGTGCGCTTCACGGCTGGCCAAACAACTTGACCCGGACACCGCCCCGGCCCGGAAAAAAGTGCTCAACCAGGTAATCAAAACCGTGGCTGCTGATCTGGGCAATACGCCAGCAGTTTGTCGTTCTTCTTATATTCATCCGGCTATTATCAGCGACTGGGAAGAAGGCAAGTTTCGCAAAAAATGGCAGAAAGCCGGCACGGCCCGAAAAATAAAGGGGCTATCGAAAGAGGAAACGGTAACCCTGGACTATATAAAACAGGTCAGTTGATTTTTTGTAAATGGATTTCTTCAAAAAATATGTCATCGTTGGGCACATCAAACACAATGCCCGTAACCTGATGGTTATTATTCAATACAAATTGCAGGGTGCCGAAATCGAACCAGGCATGTACCTCGCGCCACTCCAGCTTAAAGGTATTATAATGCCAATGCGATAAATCAGCCTTCAGGTCAGGAGCGGGCACAAAGTCAATGACGAGGTGATCGTTTTCCATGACAATATTCACCTGGCCATAAAACGGGTCGGCATACTGCCCGGTAAAGGCTGATAAGGGTAAGGTGGGCCGGGTGCCGGATATGCGGGCTTTTACCCGCCTGTTTATCCGTTCCTGTTTGCGTTGGGCCGATTTCGTGGCCCGTGACAGGGCCTCCTTGCTCCAGTCCCGGTTACCGGTGCCCAAAATCTCATCGATAGCCCGCATGGTAATGGGGGTGGCAATGCCGGTCATGGCATTGGTGAGCACCACAATACCCAAATGCTCCTCGGGAATCATGGTCACCCGCGAGAACATGCCATCATAGCCCCCTCCGTGGGCAACCATCTTGCGGCCCTGGTAATCCGATATCCCCCAACCCAGCCCATAGGCGCTGAAATGGCGGCTGGGGATATCCTTTTGGGCGGCCAGGCTTACCTTGTGGTTATTGTGTGGGGTCCACATATCCACCTGTACCTCCGGAGAAAACAGAGTGTCCGCTCCGTTAAGGCCATGGTTCATTTGCAGGATCAGCCACCGGGCCATATCATCTACATTGGAGATAATGCCCCCGGCTGCACCCATATTGTCCCAATTGGCCCAGGGAATGGGGGTGATCCGGCCCGCAATGGTTTTATGCGGGCTGGCAATATTGTTCATAGCCGGCAAAGCCTTCACCGAGGTTACGGTACGGTCCATGTTGAGCGGGGCAAAAAACTGTTTATGCAGAAATTCATCCCAGGGCCTACCGGTAACGGCTTTGATTACCTCACCGGCCGTAATAAACATAACATTAGCGTAGCCATAGCCGGCCCGGAAATCATAGGCCTGCGGAATGTAGCGGATATGCTTAACCACTTCTTCGGCACTATACGTAGATTTATACCAGATCACATCGCCACTAAAGGTGCCCAACCCCAGCCGGTGCGATAACAAGTCGCGGATGGTGGCATGCCGGGTGGCATAGGCATCATAGAGGGCGAAATACGGCAGGTACTTTACCACGTTATCATCCCAGCTTATCTTGCCTTCCCACACCAGGCGGGCCAGTGCGGCAGAAATAAACGCTTTGGTGTTGGAGGCGATGGCAAAATTGGTGTGCTTATCCACCTTTTGCTGTTGGCCATATTCCTGCACGCCATAACCTTTGGCAAAGATTATTTCACCATCTTTAACAATAGCTACAGCCATGCCCGGCACCTGCCAGTCAGTGAGGGCCCGGGCAAAATAGTTGTCGAGGGTTTTGATGTGGTCTTGGCCGGCAACCGGTGCCATAGTGAGCAACCAGCAGACAAGCAACATAAGGAAATATGCAGGGTGTTTTTTCATCTTCATTTTAGTCTGCACTAAAGTATTGCGTTAACGGTTAATTTTTCACCTTCACCGGATATGGCGGGCGCTGCGGTTCTTCCGGAGGGTTTTCCTGCAATTGGTTGAGCACAATTTCGATGGCTTTTTCCAACTGCGGGTCATGGCCTTTTATTACCTCGGCCGGCCATTGTTCTACCTCCACATCGGGTGGTACCCCCACATTTTCTACCACAAAGCCGTCTTTGGTCCAGATGGCGAGGTTGGGGGCGGTTACCGAGGCGCCGTCAATGAACTCGGGGAAGCCAAGGATACCCACCAGGCCGCCCCAGGTACGTTTGCCTACCAGGGTGCCCACCTTAAATTTACGAAACATCCAGGGCAGCATATCCCCGCCCGAACCGGCATTTTCATCAATAATCATCACTTTTGGCCCCTGGATAGAAGCACTGGGTGATTTTAAATCCTTGCCATAGCGGAAGTTCCAATGGGCCTGGTAGGGCCGCATCAGGATGTTGATGTAATAATCGGCCAGTTGTCCGCCCCCGTTAAAGCGTTCATCAATAATAATGGCTTTGCGGTTGGCCTGGGGGAAGAAGTAACGCTTAAAATACTGGTGGCCAAGCCCGGCTGTGTTGGGTACATACACATAGGCTACCTGGCCGTTGGTGGCTTCGGTAACTTTTTTTAAGTTGCCTTCTACCCAGTCGCGGTTACGGAGGGCATATTCGCTACCTACCGGTACTACGTTTACCACCCGGGAGCCGCTCATGTTGGGGTTAGGGCCGATGGTGATTTCGGTAATTTTACCGGCAGTGTTTTCAAAAAAACTGTAAAGATTGTCTGCCGTAGTCAGTTCCCGGCCGTTTACTGCCAGCAGGTAGTCGCCTTCACGGGCATTAACACCCGGCTCGGTAAGGGGGGAACGCAGTTTCGGGTTCCAGTTTAAGCCCCCGTAGATTTTTTTAAACCGGTAGCGGTTGTTTGCCAGGCTATAATCCACGCCCAACAGGCCTCCGGCTACGCTTTCGGGTTTATTAAGTTTGTCGCCCCGGCCCCGCAGCCGGTGGTGGCCTACGGCCAGTTCGCTGCACATCCACTGGATGACCCGGTTGAGGTCTTCGCGGCAGGACAAATCCGGCAGGAATTGGGCATACTTTTCGCGCATAGCCGGCCAGTCGGCCCCGTGCATGCCGGGGTCGTAAAAATAATCACGGTTGATGCGCCAGGCTTCGTTGAAGATATTGGGCCACTCGGCCAGCGGGTCAATTTTTACCTCAATGGCCGCAATGGCTAGCTTGCCTTTGCCGGCAGCGGGCTTTTTGCCGGTTTCGGTGATGCCAAAGCTATTGCCCTGATAATAGAGCATCTTCTTGCCATTGGCTGAAATATGGAACTGCCTTAGCTCCATCACGTCTTTTTCTTCGCGGTCTTTAAGGCTGTATTTATATAAGGTGCCGTCAGCGAGGTAAAGCAGTTCACCCTCCTGGCCAAGGCCCAGTTTTTGGTAATCGCGGGCAGGCACCGGCATATCCACAATGCGGTTGGCCAGTCCGTCAATATCGATGGTTACGGTTTTTTCCGGTTCGGCAGCCGGTTTTTTGCCTTCCTTTTTGGTTTTGGCGGCCGGGGCTTCTGTTGCCGGTTCTTCTTGCCGGCCTTCCTCATCGCTTTCTTTGGCCAAAGGCGAGGGTAAATCCTGTTGCAGGGTAACGAGGTAGATTGAACTGGTCATCTCCATATCCTGGTTCGACTGGTCGAACCAGTTGACCACCGGCCCGGCATCGGTAGAGGCCAGGAAGTACAGGTACTTGCCGCTGGGGTCGAATACCGGTCGGGTCGCATCGCTCAGGCCATCCGATACGGCATAGGATTTGCCCTGCGCCAGGGAATACAAAAATACCTGGCGGAAGTTAGTGGCAAGGACCTTGTCATATACCAGCCACTGGGAATCAAATGACCAGTTGCCCGCCATTTCGCGGAAGACCCCGGGAAAGTAGAGCTCATCACTAGCTACCGTAATAATGTTGCCGCTGGCCACATCAATAATATACAGGGTGCGGCTGTTATCCACATAAGCAATTTTCTTACTGTCGGGCGACCACACCGGATAGGCATAAAAGCCATGGCCGTTGAGCGGGTAAACCTTTGGCGTGCCTTTGCCGTTTTGCGGGGCGATGTATAATTGATATTCCCCGGAGGCATCCGAGAAATAGGCTATTGACTTGCCATCGGGTGACCAGGCCGGGTATTTTTCGTGGGCCCCTGTGGTTTGGGTAATATTGCGCGGATCGCCTTTCTCTGCCGGCAGGGTAATGATCTCGCCCCGGAAATCAACTACCGCCCGGGCCCCGGTAGGCGATATGGCCCCACTGCGGAGATAGTAGGGGTCTCCCTGCACATAACGCGGCCGCAGTTCCAGTAAATCGGTGGCTATGCCAATGGTTAACTTTTGTTGCTTGCCGGAAGCCAGGTCGTAGGTATGCAGGTAGCCCGCCTGCTCAAAAATTATCTTGTTGTTGCCGGCCCCCAGGGAAAGCACGGGAAAATCGGTAAAGCGGGTTAGCTGGTCAATGGTTTTGGTGGTCACGTCATAGGCAAACAGGTTAAACTCCCCGTTGCGGTCGCTGCGGAAATATACTTTATCGCCCACCCACAAGGGCCGGGTATCATTGGCGCCACCTTCCGGCTGGGGTATTTCCACCACGGCATGGTTGCTGAAGTTATACAACCAGATACGGCTGTGGGTGCCGCCCCGGTAGTGTTTCCATTGGTTAAAGACTTCGCGCAAGGGCGTATAGGCCAGATATTTACCATCCGGGGCGTAGTTGGCATGGTAGGCATGCGGGATAGCAAGTTGTTTTGGATAGCCGCCTGTTACCGGTACAGTAAATAACTGCATAAACCGATTGGTAAACACAGCCCGTTGGGAGGCAAACAATACCTGCTTGCCGTCCGGGGTAAAATCCCTGACTATGTCACGACCCGGGTGCCAGGTAAGGCGCTGGGGGATGCCCCCCTCAACCGGCAGGATATAGACATCCGTATTGCCATCGTACTGGGCACTGAAGGCAATAAACTTGCCATCGGGCGAAAATACCGGATTTGATTCCACGCCCTCATCAATGGTTAGCCTGCGGGGGTTGCTGCCGTCAAGATTGGCCACCCACAGGTCTTCGGCATAGATAAAGGCAATGTGGTTGTTGCTGATGGCCGGCTGGGTCATCATGCGGGTATCGTGGGGGTTGATGGCCCGGGCCGGCAGGAAGGCCGTAAAACCAAGAAACAGGGCAATGTGCAGGGTAAGGAGGATTTTTTTCATGTGTTTGTATTTAGGGATTGTGCTATGGGATGATTTGACAGGCTTTTTGTGGCAAAAATACCGCCAAAACAGGTAAAACTTTTCTTCATGGGCCCGGGTTAGAGGGTAACGCTTTTGCAGGACGTATCTTTTTTTGTTCGTTTGCCGCAGACAACACTCAGCCTGATTTTCTACAGGTTAAAGATAGGACATTAACCCGGAAAATTCTTATGAATTTTGACGAACTACAAAATGCTGTACAACAACAAGTTATACAAAAGCATAAGATGAGCCCAGGTTTAAGCTTGGCCCAAACCCGCGGGTAAAATTTTTTGCATTCATCAGGGTTAACCTTTGTCCTGCCTGCCGTTGGTTGGTTTCTGGCTTGTGGCCGGGTACAAAAAAAGGGCTGCCGTTGGTACGGCAACCCTATAATCTATATTTGATGCCTGCCGGAGCAGACAGATGGGGCGTATCCCCTGCCGACTTTATTTTTTGTCGTCTTTTACCTCTTCAAACTCTACGTCCGACACATCTTCGGCACTATCGCTGGCTCCGCTGGCAGTATCGGCACCGGCTCCGCCCTGGGCGCCACCCTGGGCATCCTGGGTAGCCGCATACATCTCCTGCGAAGCAGCCTCCCAGGCTTTGTTGATGGCCTCCAGGCCTGCATCAATGCCGGCCAGGTCTTGTGCCTGATGGGCTTTCCTGAGGTTTTCAAGCGCCTCGTTGATGGCGGTTTTATTGCCGTCTGAAAGCTTGTCGGCAAACTCTTTCAACTGCTTTTCGGTCTGGAAGATCATGGAGTCGGCCGCATTGAGCTTGTCGATTTTCTCCTTCTCCTGCTTGTCCGTTTCGGCATTGGCCTCGGCTTCCTTCTTCATCTTTTCGATTTCCTCTTCGGTAAGTCCCGAAGAAGCTTCGATACGGATGTTTTGCTCTTTGTTGGTTGCCTTATCCTTGGCAGTTACGTGCATAATACCATTGGCATCAATGTCGAAGGTAACTTCAATTTGCGGTACGCCACGCGGGGCGGGCGGGATACCATCTAAGTGGAACCGGCCGAGGCTGCGGTTGTCTTTGGCCATCGGCCGTTCACCCTGCAGCACATGGATTTCTACCGAAGGCTGGTTGTCGGCAGCCGTTGAAAACACTTCCGATTTCTTGGTTGGAATGGTGGTGTTGGCCTCAATAAGTTTGGTCATCACCCCACCCATGGTTTCAATACCCAACGACAACGGGGTAACATCCAGCAACAATACGTCTTTTACCTCTCCGGTAAGCACGCCACCCTGAATGGCTGCGCCAATGGCCACCACCTCATCGGGGTTTACCCCTTTGGAAGGTTTCCTGCCAAAGAATTTTTCTACCTCTTCCTGGATTTTAGGGATACGGGTAGAGCCGCCTACCAGGATCACTTCATCAATATCAGAAGTGCTTAACCCGGCATCTTTGAGGGCTGCTTTTACCGGTTCCATCGACCGCTGGATAAGCTTATCGGCCAGTTGCTCAAACTTGGCCCGTGACAGTGAGCGTACCAGGTGCTTGGGTACGCCATCAACCGGCATAATGTAGGGCAGGTTGATTTCGGCATTGGTAGAGCTTGACAGCTCAATTTTCGCCTTTTCAGCGGCCTCTTTCAGCCGTTGCAAAGCCATCGGGTCTTTGCGCAGGTCAATATTTTCGTCTTTCAGAAACTCTTCGGCCAGCCAGTTAATGATCACCTGGTCGAAATCGTCACCCCCAAGGTGTACATCACCATTGGTTGATTTCACTTCAAAAACGCCATCGCCCAACTCCAGAATGGAGATATCAAACGTACCGCCACCGAGATCGAACACGGCAATTTTCATGTCACGGTTCTTTTTGTCGAGCCCATAAGCCAGGGCTGCGGCCGTAGGCTCATTGATGATTCTTTTGACATCGAAACCGGCAATCTGACCGGCCTCTTTGGTGGCTTGCCGCTCGGCATCGTTAAAGTAGGCCGGCACGGTAATCACCGCTTCGGTAATGGTAGTACCCAGATAATCTTCGGCTGTTGACTTCATTTTTTGCAAAATCATGGCCGAGATCTCCTGCGGGGTGTACTGGCGGTCGCCAATTTTTATCCGCACCGTATCGTTATTGCCCTTTTCCAGGGTATAGGCTACGGTCTTCAACTCCTCGCCTACCTCACTGTATTTTTTACCCATGAACCGTTTTACCGAGCTAATGGTATTATGCGGGTTGGTAATTGCCTGGCGTTTGGCCGGGTCGCCTACTTTTCTTTCTCCTTTGCCATCATCCAAAAAAGCCACAATGGAAGGAGTCGTCCTTCTTCCTTCGCTATTCGGGATAACCACCGGCTCATTACCCTCCATTACGGCTACGCAAGAGTTGGTAGTTCCTAAATCGATACCTATAATTTTTCCCATTTTATTGTATTTAATTTCTTACTGATTTCTTCTTGTTTTTATGTTGTGCCCTGTTAACATCAAGGGTTATGCCAAGCGGGAAATCCGCCAATATCTGTGACACTTTGGCAGGAAATGGTGAAAAGCCGGCAAAAGTATGTCGTAATGATAGGGCTAAAGGCTGCCACGTGCCGCGTAGTTGCTAAGGCCAAATAAAGGCAACGATAAGGGTAATTTACTTAAGAACCCTTATTTTTGCGCGCTAATTTAATCGCTAACGTGGCCCTTACAGACGAAATCGCTAAACGCAGAACTTTTGGCATCATCTCGCACCCCGATGCCGGCAAAACTACCCTGACCGAAAAGCTGCTCCTCTTTGGGGGGGCTATTCAAAAGGCCGGGGCAGTAAAATCAAGTAAAATCACCGACCACGCCCGGTCGGACTTTATGGAGATTGAAAAGCAACGGGGCATTTCGGTGGCCACTTCGGTGATGGGCTTCAACTACCGTGGCAAAAAGATCAACCTGCTCGACACCCCCGGCCACCAGGATTTTGCCGAAGACACCTACCGTACGCTAACTGCGGTGGACAGTGTAATTATGGTAATAGACTGTGTAAAAGGGGTAGAGATACAAACCGAAAAGCTGATGGAAGTGTGCAGGCGCAGGGATACCCCGGTGCTGGTGTTCATCAATAAGCTCGACCGCGAAGGCCGCGACCCTTATGACTTGCTGGATGAGATTGAAGGGAAACTGAACATCAGGGTACACCCCCTGAGCTGGCCTATTGGCATGGGCAAACGGTTTAAAGGGGTATATAGCCTGTATGAAAGGGCCCTGCATTTGTTTGAGGGCAGCAAGCTCACCCTGTCCGAAGGCTATAAAATTGCGGACATCCACAATGAAGAGCTGGTAAGCCTGATAGGCGACAACGAGGCGGCCCAACTGCGGGAAGATGTGGCGTTTATTGATGGTATTTATGGCGCTCTTGATGAAGAGGCTTACCGCAGGGGCGAAGTGGCCCCGGTGTTCTTTGGCAGTGCGGTGAATAATTTCGGGGTGCGTGAACTGCTGGACTGTTTTCTGGACATCGCCCCGCCACCCATACCACGGGAAACCGAAAGCCGCCTGGTACACCCGGAGGAAAAAGGGTTTTCGGGTTTTGTGTTTAAAATCCATGCCAATATGGACCCCCGTCACCGAAACCGCATAGCTTTTGTGCGGGTTTGCTCGGGTACGTTTACCCGTAAAAAGCCTTATTTGCATACCCGGCTCAACAAGGAATTCAAGTTTGCCAATGCTACGGCTTTTATGGCCCAGGACAAGGAGGTTATAGACGTGGCCTACCCCGGGGATATTGTGGGCCTGTACGACACCGGCAACCTGAAAATTGGCGACACCCTGGCGGAAAGGGAGCTGGGCTTGTACAAGGGTATCCCCAGTTTTTCACCGGAGATATTTAAAGAGGTGATTAACTTAGATGCCATGAAAAGCAAGCAGTTGGATAAAGGCCTGAAACAACTCATGGACGAAGGGGTAGCCCAGCTTTTTACCTACGAACTGGGCTCGCGCAGGGTAGTTGGTACCGTGGGCGCCCTGCAGTTTGAAGTGATTAAATACCGGCTGGAACATGAGTACGGGGCCAAATGCAATTTTGCGCCCCAGAAAATATACAAAGCTTGCTGGATTGAAAGCCCCGACAAGAAAAAGTTAAACGCGTTTGTTGATTCAAAGTACCGGCACATTGCCCGCGACAAAGACGGTAAGCTGGTGTTTATGGCCGAGTCGAAATCATGGTTGCAGATGGTGGAAGAAAACTTCCCGGAGATCAATTTCCATTTTATTTCCGAATTTTAGGGGGCCATGAAAACGCTGCAACACCTGAATGTTGTTTATGAAGACAATCACCTGCTGGTTATTAATAAACCGGCCGGCCTGCTGGTGCAAGGTGATGTTACCGGTGACAAACCGCTGGTAGAATACGGTAAAGAATATCTGAAAAAGAAGTACAACAAGCCCGGCAATGTTTTTCTGGGGGTGGTACACCGCCTCGACCGGCCGGTAAGCGGGCTGGTTGTGCTGGCCCGTACCTCCAAGGCGCTGGAGCGGATGAATAAGCTTTTTCATGATAAAAAGGTGCAAAAAACCTACTGGGCCATTACGCGCCAAAAACCTCGCCCGGCCAAAGGTAAAATTATTAGCTGGCTGGTTAAAGACCCGGCCAAAAACCTTACGGCCACTTATCGCGAGGAGGTAGAGGGGGCCAAAAAGGCGGAGCTCAATTACCGGTACCTCGGCACCCTCAACCGGCATCACCTGGTGGAAGTAACCCCCAAAACCGGCCGGCCACATCAGATACGCGTGCAGTTGGCCAGCCTAGACTGCCCGATCCGGGGTGATGTGAAATACGGCTACAAACAACCCAATAAGGATGGTTCCATTCATTTACACGCCCGCAGGTTATATTTTGTGCATCCCATAAAAAAAGAACCGATAACCCTGGTGGCCGGAGTGCCGGAAACCGAGTTCTGGGAGCAGTTTCTGGCCTTCGACAAGCCTCATTAACCATGGACGGAAAAAGGTTTTTTATTGGTATTTTTACCTCGCAAGAACTGTTTGCCAATGAATAAAGGGCCCTTTGTTTTATTTCTCCCGGTAGTATTACTGGCTCCCCTTTGGGGCCTTGCCCAAAAAACCGATACCGTATTTTTTTATAATGGCGACCGGGCTATTTGTGAAATCAAAAGCCTGGAACAAGGGAAACTGAATATCAAAACCGTGGCTATGGGCACCATTTCGGTGGAGTGGCGTAAGGTAAGTAAGGTGTCTTCCCGGCAAACATTTGAAATTGTGGTGAGTGACCATACCACTTTTTTCGGGCGCATTACCGGAGTAGATTCGGCCCGCAATGCTACTATTGTTTTCGGTATTTTCTCACAGTCTATCCCCCTGAAAGAGATTGTCTCTTTACAGCAGATTCAAAAAAGATTCTGGCAAAAACTTGATGGTATGGTAAACTTCGGCTTTTCGTTTATCCAGGGAACCGAGAATTTACAACTGAATTCCGATGGTAATATTTCTTACCGCACCAACCGCACGATACACTCCTTGTCGTTCAATGGCAATATAAGCGCCAACCCCAATGGCCTGAGCCAAAAACAGGATGGGGGCTATCGTTTCCAGTACATTTACCACAACAGGGTATTTAATGCCGTCAGTTTTCGCTGGGAAAGGAACACCGAACTGGGCATAGAGAACCGGTTAATTACTACCCTTAGTGGCGGCTACAGCCCCGTGCAAAACAGGGTTAATATTTTGTCTTTTGAAGCGGGGGGTTCCGCCAACCGGGAATTTTCGGTAGCCGACACCGTGCGAAATAATGTAGAAGCTATGTTCAGGGCCAGTTATTCCCT
>JALSJF010000206.1 GCA_026989505.1 Cyclobacteriaceae bacterium | reverse complement strand
TTGCGCACGATGGCCGAACCCACCATGCCGCGGTGTCCGGCTACATAGATTTTAGCGTTTTTGTTCATGGCTGTTCAGGCCTTTTGAAAGGTTTCTTTGAGGTCTGGCAAAGATCGTTAATTTTTTTAATGGTATCATCCTTTCGGGATTTCGGGCTTGTGTCAGGTCGCATCAGGCTGCAAGTCCCCAACCGTTTATTCATTGTATTCAAACACTTTATGGCCCCCGTCTTTCAGGTAGCGGTCGCGCTTGAACAGTGCCAGGTCGGCATTTGGGCTTAGTCCGCCAAGCCTTAGCCCGGAAAATTCTTATGAATTTTCCGCCCACAGGGCTGATGACCCGAGCCCTCGGGGCCTCAGGTCCTTAGACTCCGCTAAACCGGAATCTAAATACCCGATGTAATTAACAGACGAACAAGTGTTTGGCAATTAATTTACATCATTATTCATGATTTTCATGAATAACCCGGGTTAACTTGTTAAAAGTTCCTCATAATGGTGGTTTACGGTAGGATAAGTGTCTTTGACTTCGGCTAATGCTCAGCCGCATAGTTTCGGGCTATTCCACATGCCCCGGAAGGAGTTTACCCTTTCATCTTGCCGGGAGACTGCCGCGTGTCGAAGAAATCAGTTATAAAAACCATGGGAGGGTCAACCTTATAGATGACCTTAAAATGCCCTGCTACTATTCTTCGGTGCCCTTCCTTCAAGTGTTCCAGATAAGGTTCCCTCTGTCCCTTATGCGGGTTAGCAGCCAGGCTGTCGGCTTTATTAAGCAGGTCTTCCAGAATAAGGGCAACTTTTTCAACAGGGATATCCTGTGCCAGCAAGAACCGAAGCGCTTCTTCCAGGCTCATAAGGGATTGGGCGGTATAAACCACCTTCATATCCCCAGGCGCTTCCTTAGTCTGTTTTCAGCTTCCTCGCGGTTGAATACTTCTCCGTTTTTTATATTCTTATTTGCCTTCAACGCCCGTGCAGTCAGTTTTTCTTTTAGTGCCGGGTCCAGCTTCTGTTCTTCTTTCAAAACCAACTCCAGTTTGGCAAAAAGCTTTTCACTTTTGATGTTCAATATTTCCCGGATAAAATCCAACTTTCTGGTTTGCAGGTCCATTAGGGTAAAGTAGTCTTCTATTTATGTAAAGATAATGAATATGTTCAAATTAAAACGGCCTGCATTGAGCTATGCCGGCACTCAAGTTTAATTTACACAGCCGCCTATCGTCCGCTTTCGGTTTGCATTCCGGTTGTACGGCCGCTAAGAAACGAAGTTGCTTAGCCCGAAAAATTCATAAGAATTTTTCGCCCGCAGGGCTGATGAACTGCAAAATATTGTAAAACAACATGTTATATACAAAATACAGGATGAGCCAAAGATTAAGCATGACCCAAATTTGAGGGTAAACTATTTTGCACTCATCAGGTCCTTAGACTCCGCTGAGCCGGAGTCTAAGGACCTGATGTAATTAACTGACAAACAATCGTTTGGCGGTTAATTTACATCATTATTCACGATTTTCGTGAATAATCCGGGTTAGGTAGAGAAAGCTGTTTTTCTACCGCCAAGTCCGTGTAGGTTTAGGCTAGGTTTGCCAAGCCTTAGGGAGCTTAGTATTTACCTGGTGTTCTTTGCGGTTAAGTTTAACTGTTAAAAGCTCCTCTTCCTACCTCAACCCTTGGTCACCGAAAGTTCACTGGAGGCGACCCTGGTCACCGAAAGTTCACTGCAGGCGACCTTGGTCACCGAAAGATTACTGCAGGTGACCCTGGTTCTCAAAAGATTACTGTAGGAGACTCCCCAAAGTTATTCATTGTACTCAAACACTTTATGGCCCCCGTCTTTCAGGTAGCGGTCGCGCTTGAACAGTGCCAGGTCAGCCGTAATCATTTCTTTGATCAGGTCGTCCAGTGAATAACGGGGTTGCCAGCCCAGCTTTGCTTTTGCTTTGGCGGGATCGCCAATGAGTAAATCAACTTCGGTAGGCCGGAAATAGCGGGGGTCAACTTTTGCAACTACTTGCCCGGCTTTAAGGTACTGGTTGTCTGCCGGCACCCGGCTGATGACGGCCTGTTCATCAATGCCCTTACCTTTAAACTCCAGTTCTACGCCCAGTTCGGTAAAGGTTTTGCGCAAAAAATCCCTGACGGCAGTGGTGGTGCCGGTGGCGATGACAAAATCTTCGGGTTTATCCTGCTGCAGCATCAGCCACATGGCCTCTACATAATCTTTGGCATGGCCCCAGTCGCGTTTGGCGTCTAAGTTACCGAGGTACATGGTCTCCTGCATGCCCAGGGCTATCCGGGCAGCCGCCCGGGTGATCTTACGGGTAACAAAGGTCTCGCCCCGCAGGGGTGATTCGTGGTTGAACAGAATGCCGTTGCAGGCATACATCTTGTGCGCCTCACGGTAGTTTACGGTGATCCAGTAGGCGTACATTTTGGCAACGGCATAGGGTGAGCGGGGGTAGAAAGGCGTTTTCTCGGTTTGTGGGGTTTCCTGAATGAGGCCGTAGAGCTCCGAGGTAGAGGCCTGGTAAATACGGGTTTTGTCAATCATTCCCAGCAGGCGTACGGCTTCCAGCAACCGCAGGGTGCCTACGGCATCGACATCGGCTGTGTATTCGGGGGTGTCGAAGCTCACCTGTACGTGGCTCATGGCCCCGAGGTTGTAGATTTCATCGGGCTGCACCTCCTGGATGATGCGGATAATGTTGGTAGAATCGGTTAAATCGCCATAATGTAGCTTGAATTTAACGTTTTTTTCGTGGGGGTCTTTATACAGGTGGTCGATGCGGTCGGTATTAAACAGGGAAGTCCTGCGCTTGATGCCATGTACTTCGTACCCTTTGTTTAGCAACAGCTCCGCCAGGTAAGCCCCATCCTGACCGGTGATGCCGGTTATTAAAGCTTTCTTCATTACTGGTAAGATTGTAAAATCATGAGCAACAAATATCCGCCCTTTTCGGGAGAATAGCCAAAATATTCCCCGGGTATATCTGTTGATTTTCCTGCCGGATGGTCATCCCGGTGACAGGGAATGGGCCCTGTCTTGATATTATTCACGATTCTCGTGAATAAACCGGGTTAGTGAGGAAAAGGTAAGCTTAGCGGGCCCCCTCTTTCCCCGCCAGCGCGAGCTGCCAGCGCCAGGCATCGCGCAGGGCATCCTCCAGGGTATATCCGGCCTGCCACCCCAGCTCTCTGGTGGCCTTCTCCACTGCGGCATACACCTGCTCTACATCGCCCGGCCTGCGGTTACCGATACGGCAGGGTAAGTTTTGGCCACTGACTTTTTCAAATGATGCGATTACTTCCAGCACAGAATTGCCGGTACCCGTACCTACATTAATAACGTCATAAAACCCACTTTTCCCGGCCAGGTATTGTAGCGTCTTAACATGGGCTTTCGCCAGGTCAACTACGTGAATATAATCACGGATATTGGTGCCGTCCGGGGTGTTATAATCGTTGCCAAACACCACCAGCTCTTTGCGGATGCCGGCAGCCGTTTGGGTAACAAACGGTACCAGGTTATTCGGGACGCCCAGGGGCAGTTCACCGATTTTTGCCGAAGGGTGGGCGCCAATGGGGTTAAAATACCGCAGGGCGATGGCGGCCAGCCCACTGTTGCTCCGTACCATGTCGGCAATAATCTGCTCGGCCACTTGTTTGGTATAGCCATAAGGCGATTCTGCCTTTTTAATGGGCGACTTTTCGGTAACCGGCAGTTGGTCAGGGGTGCCATAAACGGTGCAGGAGGAGGAAAAGACCAGGTTGTTAACCGCGAATGCCTGCATACAGTCAAGCAATACCAGCAACGAGCCGATATTGTTCTGGTAGTATTTCAGCGGCTGCGCCACCGACTCGCCTACGGCTTTGTAGGCAGCAAAGTGGATGGCCCCGGCCAGGGTTTCTTGCTTAAAAACCTGCTGCATAAAGGCTTTGTCGGTACAGTCGCCTTCGTAAAGCGTAACTTCATGGCCGGTAATAGCTTTTATGCCGGACAAGACTTTCTTGTCTGAATTGCAAAAATTATCGACAATTACCGGTTCAAAGCCACTGTTGTACAGTTCAACTACGGTGTGTGAGCCAATATATCCCGCCCCTCCGGTTACCAGTATTTTTTTCATTTCTTGATGTAGCCTTCGAAGGTGTTGTGCTCTTTTTTGTACAGGTCTTCCGGTGGCAGGGATTTAAAGTATTCGTAGGTGATTTTCAGCCCTTCTGCCCGGCTGACTTGCGGCTCCCAACCCAGTATTTCCCATGCCTTATCAATCTTGGGCTGCCGTTGCAAAGGGTCATCCTTGGGCAGTGGCTGGTAAATTATTTTTTGCTTGGTACCGGTAAGTTTGATTATTTCTTCGGCAAACTCAGCAATGGTTATTTCGGCCGGGTTGCCAATATTTACCGGGTGGACATAATCACTGAACAGGAGGCGGTATATGCCTTCAATCAGGTCATCTACATAGCAGAAAGAACGGGTTTGCGTGCCATCGCCAAAAACGGTCAGGTTTTCACCGCGCAGGGCCTGGCCGATAAAGGCCGGCAATACCCGGCCATCGTTGAGGCGCATACGGGGCCCGTAGGTGTTGAATATACGGGCTATGCGGGTATCAAGGCCATGAAAGGTATGGTAGGCCATGGTGATGGCTTCCTGAAACCGCTTGGCTTCATCATAAACGCCCCGCGGGCCCACCGGGTTTACGTTGCCGTAATAGTCTTCGGGCTGGGGGTGTACCGTGGGGTCGCCATACACTTCGGAGGTGGAGGCGATAAGCATGGTGGCTTTCTTGTCTTTGGCCAGCCCCAGCAGGTTATGGGTGCCCAGAGAGCCTACTTTTAATGTCTGAATGGGGATTTTAAGGTAATCGATAGGGCTGGCCGGGGAGGCAAAGTGCAGGATGTAATGCAATGCCCCGGGCACATGTACATAATTGGAAACGTCATGCTCGATGAACTCAAAATTGCGGTGGCCAAAAAGGTGTTCAATGTTTTTGATATCCCCGGTGATCAGGTTGTCCATGGCGATTACCGCAAACCCCTCATTCACAAAGCGGTCGCAGAGGTGGGAGCCCAGGAAACCGGCCGCCCCGGTAATCAACACCCTTTTATTGCCCATGGGTAATTTCTTTTCTGCCGATGCTAAAATAATCAAATCCCAGGTCATGCATATGTTGCAGGTCATAAAGGTTGCGGCCGTCAAAAATTACCGGGTGGTTGAGCTCCTTCCTGATGCGCTCAAAATCAGGGGTTCTGAAGACGGGCCATTCCGTAACAATCAGCAGGGCATCGGCCCCTTCAAGGGTTTCGTACTGGTCCTGGCAATAGGCTATTTTATCGCCATAGACGGCCCGTACATTATCCATGGCTTCGGGGTCGAAGGCCCGCACCTGCACCCCGCGGGCCAGAAGCTGGTCGATGTTATAAAGGGCCGGGGCTTCACGGATATCATCGGTATTGGGTTTAAAGGCCAGCCCCCACAGGGCAATGGTTTTGCCGTGCAAGTTGTTATTAAAGTAGGCTTCAATCCTGGGAATGAGCCTGGTTTTTTGCCGGGCGTTGATGTCCATCACCGCATTTAATATCTTAAAATCGTAATCAACTTCTACCGAAGATTTGGCCAGCGCCTGCACATCTTTGGGGAAACAACTGCCGCCATAGCCAATGCCTGAGAACAGGAAGCGTTTGCCAATGCGGGAATCGGTACCCATACCTTTGCGTACCATATCTACGTTGGCCCCGAGGCGGTCGCACAGGTTGGCGATTTCGTTCATGAAGGTGATTTTAGTAGCCAGGAATGAGTTGGCAGCATATTTGGTCAGTTCGGCTGAGCGTTCATCCATATAAATAATAGGATTGCCCTGCCGTACCAGGGGGGCGTATAGTTCGTCCATGATTTTTTTGGCCTTGTCTGACCGGGTGCCGATGACCACCCTGTCGGGCTTCATAAAATCATCTACCGCCACCCCTTCGCGCAAGAACTCCGGGTTAGAGACTACATCGAAATCCACGGTAGCCGTTTGGGCTATGGCTTCCCTTACTTTTTCGGCTGTGCCTACGGGAACAGTGCTTTTATCTACAATTACCGTATAATCCGCCAGTAAGGGGCCAAGGTCATCGGCCACCTGCAGGATGTACTTCAGGTCGGCAGAACCGTCACCGTCCGGGGGGGTGGGCAGGGCCAGAAAAATGACTTGTGCCCCTGTAATGCCTTCCTGCAGGGAGGTGGTAAACGCCAGCCGCCCCTGACGCGAATTACGTTCGAAGAGGATTTCCAATCCGGGCTCGTAAATAGGCATTTTACCTTTTTTGAGCAGGGCCACTTTGCTTTCATCAATATCAACACAGGTTACGTGGTTGCCTGTTTCGGCAAAGCACGTACCGGTAACCAAACCAACATATCCGGTTCCTACGACAGCTATCTTCATAAAATATTATTCGTTGACAGCGGCAAAAATAAGGGCAATACAGTTAATATCCTTTGCTTTGGACAGGGCTTTTTCCCCGGTAATGTACAAAAATTGCCGATAACAACGCAATTAATCAACAAGCTGTTGTTTATCAAATAATTACGCAAGGTATATAGACGCTGATTCAACGGAGGTTAACCCTGAAGGGCCGGGGGCTTGGGGGCATCATAATCCTGACAAAATTTTGCCGGTAAAAATAAACAGGTAAAAGTAGAACGCACGGTTGAATGGCAACGTTTATAGGATTAAATTAGCGGGCGTTTCATCGTTAGATAAGGCAAACAGTTAATTATCAATCATATATGGATAAAGAGGTGCGTGAGAATATAGCCATGATTACCAAAATGGTCGGTGATATCGGCAAGAAATTCATTGAGCCCCACCGCAAGCAATGGGATGACGAGCAGGTTTTTCCGGTGGAAGTGTTTAAAAAACTGGGCGCATACGGCTTGATGGGGGTGCTGGTACCGGAAAAATATGGCGGGGCCGGCATGGGGTATCATGAGTATGTAACGGTTATTGTGGAGCTGGCAAAGTATGACCCCGCCCTGGCTTTGTCGCTGGCGGCCCATAACTCGTTGTGCACCAACCATATTTTAATGTTTGGTAACGAGGCCCAGAAGCAACGCTGGCTGCCAAAACTGGCTACGGCCGAATGGATTGGCGCCTGGGGCCTTACCGAACCCAATACCGGCAGCGATGCCGGCAATATGATGACCACGGCCGTGAAGGATGGTGATGCGTGGGTGCTCAACGGCACCAAAACGTTCATTACCCATGGCAACTCCGGGGATATAGCCGTGATCATGGCCCGTACCGGGAAGCCGGGTGATAAAAAAGGGGCCACCGCTTTTGTTATAGAAAGGGGTAACCCCGGGATGCAAAAGGGCCGTAAAGAAGATAAGCTGGGCATGCGGGCCTCGGAAACCACCGAAATGGTTTTTACCGATTGCCGGGTACCGGCCACCGATGTTTTGGGGGAGCCGGGCGCAGGGTTTGTACAGGCCTTGCAGGTACTTGATGGTGGCCGTATATCCATTGCCGCCCTGGGCCTGGGTATTGCCGAAGGCGCCCTGGAAGCGGCCATTGCCTATGCTAAGGAACGGCATCAGTTTGGTAAGCCCATTGCCGCTTTTCAGGGAATATCGTTTAAGCTGGCCGATATGGCGACCAAGGTGGCCGCTGCCCGCCAGTTGATAAACAATGCCGTGGTGCGGAAAAACAATCATATGAAGGTCACCCGCCAGTCGGCCATGGCCAAATACTATGCTTCTGAAATAGCCGTAGAAGTAGCTACCGATGCGGTACAGGTTTTTGGTGGTTACGGCTACTCAAAACTGTTTCCGGTAGAGAAGTTTTATCGTGATGCCAAGCTGTGTACCATAGGCGAAGGCACCTCCGAGGTGCAAAAAATTGTGATTGCCAAGGATTTACTTAGCTAAAATATTTTGCTCTTTTATTTTATTCTTTTACATTTGCACTCCAATTTTAGAGGATATAGAATCTGAGTTAACATGATTGTTGTAAACGTAAAAGAAAACGAATCGATTGACAGGGCTTTAAAACGCTTTAAGAAGAAGTTTGAAAGGGCCGGTGTTTTAAGGGAACTGCGGTCGAGGGGACATTACGAAAAGCCTTCGGTTACCCGCAGGGCTACCCGGCTGAAGGCTGCCTACCGGCAAAAGATGTACGCCAAAGAAAATTACTGATTTTAATCCTTTCTTCAGGATTTTTCGTTAAATTAGTAGTGGTGCTGTTGTTAGGCAGGGTACTATTGATTTAATGATAAAATCTTTTCTCAGATACCTTCAATACGAAAAACGCTACAGTGAGCATACGCTTACGGCTTATGCTGCTGACCTGGAGCAATTTGTCGCTTTCCTGACCCAGGAAGATATTGCCGCAGAAAAAGTCAGCTACCAGCATATCCGGCTATGGATTATCAGCCTGGTGGAAGACGGCCTTACCCCGGCTTCAATAAACCGTAAGATGGCCACGTTAAGAAGCTATTATAAGTTTTTATTGAAGCAGGAGGTTATTCAAGAAGACCCTACCCAACGTTTGCAGGCCCTGAAAACAGCCAAAAGGCTACCGGCATTTGTTCAGGAGAAAGATATGACCAGGCTGTTCGACCATCACCGGTTTAGCGATGATTTTTTCGGCTTGCGCGACAGGCTGATCCTGGAATTATTATACGGCACCGGCATGAGGCGGGCAGAACTGGTGGCGTTGCAGGATAGCTCGGTAAACCTGCAAAAAAAACAACTGAAAGTTTTGGGTAAACGTAATAAGGAGCGGCTTATTCCTGTCACCGGCAGTGTTGCCAACCTGGTGGCCGGTTACCTGGCCGCCAAAAAAGAGCATTTCGGTACCCTGCCAACCCCTGCCCTGATTGTTACCGATAAGGGCGGGCCTTGCTACCCGATGCTGATTTACCGTACGGTAACCAAATACCTGGGCGGGGTTATTTCTGCGGAGAAGAAAAGCCCGCATGTGCTGCGGCATACCTATGCCACCCATTTGTTAAACAACGGAGCCGATTTAAATGCCGTTAAAGAGTTACTTGGCCATGCCAGCCTGGCCGCTACCCAGGTGTACACCCATAATTCATTGGAAAAATTAAAAAAAGTGTTTCAACAAGCCCATCCTAAGGCTTAATTTATAAACAATTAAATTATAATACCATGAACGTTAAAATTCATTCAATCAAATTCGATGCCGATAGCAGGCTTCTTGCGTTTATTCAGAAAAAATTGAATAAACTGGACCAGTTCTTTGACCGGATAGTAGATGGCGAGGTATTCCTGAAGCTTAATAATGAAGGTGTTGATAATAAAACCGTGGAGATTAAGATTAACCTCCCGGGCCAGCAGTTTTTTGCCGGCTCTTCGGCCCGTACTTTTGAACAGGCCGTGGAAGAGTCGGTGAAAGTGCTGAAACGCAAAGTCCGCAAGCATAAAGAAAAACTGGTAACCCACGGATAGTTGCCAGAAAACATCACAGGCCGGACGAACAGTCCGGCCTTTTTTGTTACAGGGCCGAAGGCAGCTAAGCCGGTTTACGTTACCCGGGGCGGCCATGCCCGAAGTGTTTTTCTCCTGTCAGGTACAATAATTTCTTACCGCTTAAGTTATAATAGAAAGCAGGGTTATGAAAGCTGCTGTATTGGGTACTCTGTTTATGCTGACATTCCTGCCCTCATTTGGGCAGGCAAAAGTTGAGTTACAGATTGGCGGGTCGAATTTTTTGGGGATGACCGTTAATTCGGCCTATGACATTCCTGTATCAAAGAAGGGCAACCAATTTATATCCCCATATTTTGGCATCGGGTTTTTGGCCCCTGAGTGGGATGGGGCAACCAGTATTATCCATGCGGGGCTTGACTATACGGTAAAAAAACTCGGGGTAGGTTGTGAGCTTTCAAATTTTCTGCCAAGCCCTTTCGGTCAGCGGGACTATCCGCAAACGGATGTGGACCTGATCGTATTTCCGAACATTAGCTATACCTTTTCCACTAAGGTTAACCTGTATTTCAAGGTGTCAGGCGGGGCCTATTTTGCTTTTAACAAAGCAGATTATTATTCGGGATCAACCGAATGGCGTTTTGAAGGGGATGTAATCCCGGGGGCCGGCTTTACCACAGGATACAAATTTTAACCCAATGTTGTCTATCTTCACCTATGCCTGCGAAACAGAAAAGCAATTTTCCCCTACATGCAGCCCCCCCAAAACAACCCGCTGGCAAAAGCCCACCGCCCATTTAGCCCGAGCCTCTTTTTTGAGGCGGAAAATGCCCCAAAAAAGGCCAAAAAATAACTATATAAAAACGTAACCATTTCACCTTCAGTCCGTTAACCCCCTTTATGGGACTTTATGGGACTTTATGGGACTTTATGGGACTTTATGGGACTTTATGGGACATGCCGTTTGGAAGTTTGATTTTTTATAACGAGGTTGGTGGGTATAATCACGCAAGGGCGTGAGAAAATTATGTTCAATTAAAACCAAAATGCGATGAAAAAAATTAGTTTAATTTTCGCTTTGGCATTAATGATTGCCACCTACGCCTTCTCTACAGAATACTGTATAGACACCTCCCGACCAAACACGGGTTACTGCTGGCCTGGCTCTAATGGCAATTATATTTGCGATAGCGGACCTGCCAAAACTTGTGATGGTATTTATATACCTTATGAAGAGGACTAATGGCTCGACAGAATAGTTTACATAACAGGCACATGATTAAGTTTGTGTGTCTGTTTCACTGTATTGCTTTGGTGTATACAGCTTTTAGCTTAACCGGTTGCACCAACGGCAATGGGCAAGGTGCCAAAACCATTGTTACTCAATACGCTTTGGTTAAAGAAGGGGCAGTTGAGCTTGATTTGGCCTATGACCTTGCGGCAAGCACCAGTTGGGTACAAACTTTTCCTGCTGCCAGCCCTGAGTACCTGTACTTTTTCCATCGAGGGCTAAATACGGCTTCGGTTTATGATTTGGACGATTACAAAAAGATAGCCGAACTCAGATGGCAACTGGAAGGGCCGAATGCTGTGGGGCCTTCCGTACGAAGTGGATATATAGCCAGCTGGGACACTATTTTCCTGTACTCATTTTCAGCTAAACGCTTGTACCTTTATGACTCGTCTTTAAACTTAAAACGCAAGTATATTGCTGAAAGTGAACATTTTGATGCAGGCCAGGGCAATTACCTCAGGGTATCTACCCAAATGCCGTTGCAATTGATAAGTGAGAGTTTGATCTTTTCTACTGAGAAAAGTTACTGGAATGACTTTTCTTCAGCTTATGCAGCAAAAACACTCAATCTGGTTACATCGCAATGGGGCGACAAATATCCAATGCCGCAAATTTACCGGCAGGGGTGGTATGAGCACTTTCATACCAGGTCGGCCATTGCTATAAATTACAAAACTAATGAACAGATAGTTAGCTATGCAGCTTCGGATAACCTACAAGTATCTTCAAAAAACCATACCAAAGAATATAAGGCTGCTTCCGGAAAGATGAAGATTTCACCAATCCGGACCAAACGCCCGACCAAATTTTCAATTGGTGATTTCGAACAATATTATGCACATATAGCGGCTACGGGCTGGTATGCAGGAATATTTTATAACCCCTGGAAGAACCTCTATTACCGGTTCGGTTATTATCCGGTTAAAGGGGAATACAAGGATAGCCGGCAGATATTTTCTTATCCCTTTGTTATTGTTTTAAACCATAATTTTGAAATACTATGTGAAAAGGCGTTGGACGGGGATGATTACCTGATAGACAACTTATTTGTTGATCAGCGCGGTCTGCACATATTCAACAAGCGCAAATATGAAGAAAATGAGGATAAATTAACCTATGATACGTTTGTTTTAAAAGAGGGGCAATGAAGGCAGATTCAGCTAACATTATTATAGGTTTTTGTGTAGTATTTTTAATATCGCTATTAGTTTCAGGCTGTAACCGCCAGGAGAGAAGATTTGACAGGTTTGTGCATAAATTTGGGATGGTACCCGATAAAGGAGCGTTTGCAGTTATCGTTATTCCGGCAACCGGTTGTAGCGGCTGTATTCGTGCTGGCCTTGGTTTTATGAAAAAGAGGTTGGGCCGGCCTGAATACAAGTTCATTGTTACGGCTATACACGACAGAAAATTATTTAGAATTAGGGTTGGCGAAGATGTGTACAATCATGCTTCATTGATTAAAGATATACATGATATATGGGAACAAGAAGGCCTGAAGAGCATATATCCGCAAGTAGGTGTGTATGTAGATGGCCGTTTACAAACACTGGGTTATATAGACCCTTACAAAAAGCATACCTGGAAAGTCCTGGATAATGTTGAACTTAGTGCCATAAAGGAATTTTAATGAAGTGTCTTGTCCTTTCAATACTATTTTGGTGGTTAATGCAAACCCCTCTCCTCACTTTTAAGTCTGATAAAACGCGACTGGAATACCGGCTTAAGAAGCGGGCTGATAGTACTTACCTGATAACGGGTTCTATTTTTGAAGCAGGGTCTGATAAAATAATAATAGGCATGAATATTTTCGAAGAGAAAGTACTTTCCGGTACCGTTTCGGATACAACGGGAAGGTTTTCTTTACCTGTTTCTTTACCAGCCGGGGTTATAGTATTTCATAAGCCGGGTTACGACTATTTTGAGTTACCATACGATTTAGAAAAAGAGTAGGCCAAATACGGCAACTTCCACAACCACGCCCCCCACTAAACAACGCGCTGGCAAAAGCCCACCGCCCATTTAGCCCGAGGCTCTTTTTTGAGGCGGAAAATGCCCCAAAAAGGCCAAAAAATAAC
>JALSJF010000205.1 GCA_026989505.1 Cyclobacteriaceae bacterium | reverse complement strand
ATGCTGTGCCGCTGGCCGGGGCCAGCCCGGCAGGCGGTACCTGGAGCGGAAGCTACGTAACCAATGGGGTGTTTGATGCGCCCGCAGCCGGGGCGGGCGGCAGCCATACCCTGACCTATAGCTTTACCGATGGCAATGGCTGTTCGGCTACCGATGGCCGGGTAATAAGTGTCAGCGCCACTCCGGTTATATCAGATAATGGTACCCGGGTTATCACCTCTGCAGGCCCTGTTGTGCTAATTGTGCCAGCCGACTATAGCAGTTACCAATGGTACCGGAACGGACAACCCCTTGGCGGGGCCAGCACCAACAGCCTTAATGTGTCACAGTCGGGCTATTACAAGGTAGAGGTAAGCATTACCGGGGACAGTTACCTGACCCCGCAGGTTAGTGTGGTGGACGATATAGTGATAACGGCTACCAACCAGGGGGTTATTGCCGGTGCCGGGGGCATTGGCTTGTCCGTACCCGATGTTTACGAGAGCTATACGTGGAAACTCGGCAACGAGGTGGTGGCTACCACCCCGCAGGTAACCGTACAACAGCCGGGGACATACACCCTGACCGTCAGCCAATACGGGCAAACTTTCTGGAATACCTACCGGGTGCAGCGCGTGCTATGGGCCATAAGTGATGGTACCTGGGACAACCCCAACATATGGTCATACAGTGAAGACGGCCCCGCGGCTATGCTTGTTCCGGTTTCCGGGGATATCGTAAACATACGCGGCCATGTCATTACCGCTACCGGCATGTTGGCTTGTGATGAAGTGAACCTATTGGTTAACAAAGACAATACCGGGTTGAAAATAACCGGGGCAGCCACCACCCTAACCGTTTTCGGTGAGGTAAACATACTGGCCGACAAGCCGGGTTCTACGGTAAAAACCCTGGAAGTGATTAACTCAGCCACCCTTACCTGTGTAGCCCCGGAATAGATGAAAAGTTTGCCCAATATAGACTTAACAATCAGCCGGCTACTGCGACCGGCCCTGATACCGGCCTTACTAATAGTTGTAACTTTGGCCGGGCCGGGCGGTTACGCGCAGAAATTAAACATAACCCTGACCGGCAAGCAGGTAAAAAAACTGGAAAAAATTGCCGTGCCGGCCAAAAAATTACAAAAATACCGTAAACTGTACCGTAAAGACAGTGCCCGGTATATGCGGGAACGGGACAAACTGTACAAAAAGAAAAAAGACAGCCTGCACAAGGCCCTCAAACGGTATGCCCGTACCGGGCTGATGGACACCTTACAACTACCCCAGGAGTACCGCCAGTACCTTACCCGTAGCCTGTTTGACAGTAGCGTATTGGTAAACAAAGGCAAGGCCTGGCTGGTGGCCGAAGGCAAATCTTTGTTGGCAGGCAACAAAACATACCAGGCCTACCGGCAGATGTTGGACGAAAACCCGGAAATAGCCGGGTGGATTGCCCGCTACGGCAACGACCCGGCTGCCCTGGCGCAAATGCCCGACAGCCTGTTTACCGGCAGCTACTTCGATAAGGCCGTTGAAGCCCGCCTGGCAGCCCTGCCAGAATTTCGCGAATTTAAAACGCAAACCATGCAGTTTGATGCGCTAGCGAAACTGCCTGGGCAATACAAAGCCCGGCAGCAGGCCTATCTGGTGCAGGCCAAAAACTATGCCGATAAAGAAAAATGGCAGCAGCAGGCCAAAACAAGGGCAAGGACGGAGGTGGTGCAATACACCCGTAAATTCCTGGCAGAAAACAGCAAGTTGCTGGGCAGGCTGGAGAAGGAGATGGCCGGGCTAAAGAAGAAATATGCCTCTTTTAAGCAAAATGCTGATTTGACTACGGCCGTAAAACGTAATTCGTTGCGGGGCCGCCCTGTGGGTGAGCGGCTGGTGGCAGGGGGTAATTTTGATATTCAGGTAGGTACCCCCGTGCGGGTTGACCTCTCCCCCCTGCTGGGCTTCCGGTTTAACAAGAAATTTACCTTGGGGGCAGGCGGCACCTACCGGTTTGAATTCAGTAAAGACTCCCTGGTAAACAACCGTTTCAATAAGCAGGTGTACGGGGCCAATGCCTTTGTAAGCTATGAGGTAGCGGGGCGGTTCTTTATCTATGGGCAGGCAGACTACCTGACCGAACAAAACAAAACCGAGCAGCCCAACCCGGTGCCGCCCGTATGGCGGCCGGGGGTAATGGCCGGTATTGGCCGCGCTTTCCGGGTAGCCCCCAAACTTACCGGTACGGTAATATTGCTCTATACGGTAGTAGAAAACGAGATTAAAAACCCGGCCGGCAACCGCTGGCAGGTGAAATTTGG
The DNA here is from genome assembly GCA_026989505.1 of Cyclobacteriaceae bacterium. Lineage (GTDB taxonomy): Bacteria > Bacteroidota > Bacteroidia > Cytophagales > Cyclobacteriaceae > S012-113. Next base: position 10,547 of record JALSJF010000205.1, on the reverse strand, counting down.
TTTTCAAACCAATGAATTGAGTTTTAAAAAGATACCTAAACCTTTTTAGTGTTGCGGATATGAAAAATTATAGTTTAGTAAGTACAAACGTGCATGCCCGGTTTAAATGCCTGCCGGCCCTGCTATTTTGGATGACAACCTCCCTGGTTAGCCATGGCCAAAGCCTTTATTCGCCCCCTTCGCCCAATGCCCAGGCCCTGGCGCGCTATGCAGCCGTACCGGTGAGTTATTACACGGGAACCCCGGCTATAAACGTACCCATTTATACATTACCCGGTAAAGAAATAAGCCTGCCGGTCTCCCTTAGCTATAACGCCAGTGGTCATAAGGTAAAAGATATAGCCAGTTGGGTGGGCCTGGGCTGGAGCCTTAATGCAGGCGGGGTTATTACCCGCATAGTGCGCGGCTTGCCCGATGAGGACGAGAACGGGTATTGTGGTAATCCTTCTATTGGCAATAAGGCGGTTGACCCTTATTCACTGGATTCACTGGATGAAAATAGTAAGGATGAATATTTTGGGAATGTTATGGCTGGAAATTGGGATGGCGAACCGGACATGTTTTATTTTAATTTTATGGGCCGGGCCGGCAGGTTTGTAATTGACCCGGCCGGCAAACCTTATAGTATACCGCACCAAAACCTGCTGATTAAACCCGGGATTTGCAGGGCGGGGGCAACTGAATGGGTTATAATAGACGAAAACGGTACCCGGTATATTTTTGGTGGAACGCCAGAAGCAAAAGAGATGAGTATTACCAATTATATGAACGGCAACCCTTTGAAAACCCATATCTCATCATGGTACCTGAGCAGGATAGAGCGTGCTAATGGAAGCGATGTAATTTATTTTTCATATCAAAGTAGCCAGGCTATTGCACAATACTACCGTACCGACTATGAAGTTTCTTGCCAATATAGTGTTGATTGTCCTGATTTAATTAAAGAGGGCAACGGGTTCTCACAAGTTACGGTAACCACAACCCCACGTTACCCAAGTAAGGTTTGGAATAGTTGGGGGAGCGTTGAGTTTAAACTTGCCCCTGACACCAGGGATGATTTGGAGGGGGGGCGGCTATTGAAAGAGATAGTAGTAAAGGACAAAAACCTGAATATTGTTAAAACGTTTCAATTTGATTACGGCTATTTTTCTTCGGGTTGCAGCCGTGAAGAATGTAAGCGCTTGAAATTGAACGGTGTTTATGAAGACTGGCTGCCGTTGGTAAACTTTACGTATGAAGAATCCATTAACTTGCCCCCCAGGGATTCGTACAGCTACGACCATTGGGGATATGCCAATGCCAGCACCTCCACTACCGGTATCGGTCAGAAATATCCCGATCCGGTAAGCATGATGGCCAACCACATAAAAGAGATTACTTATCCGCAAGGGGTAAAAACTGTTTTTGAGTTTGAACCGCATGACTATCTTTATACTACTACGGAAACCCCGGATGGCAGCATGGTAAGGTTGAACAAAGTCATAGGTGGCTTAAGGGTTAAAACCATTACCACTGTTTCCGAAGAAAATAGTGAAACAATAAATTATTCATATACCTTGCCTGAAGATAATACTTTTTCAAGTGGTAAAATATATGCAATTCCATCATATACGGAACAAATTTTTGTAGTCTCCGGGCCAACTTGTACCAAAACGTACGCATCATCGGTAACGGCATTGTTTGATCTGGGCGGGGCCCATATTGGGTATTCTGATGTAAAGGAAACCAGGGCCTTTTCTTCTACCCGGTATGCGTTTACCAATTTTGAGACTAACCCTGATGAGCATAACCCTTTAAAAAATTTAGGGGGGAACATCATTACCCTTGAGTTTCAGCCCCCTTTTGTGCAGGGCGACTACCGGGGTTGGGAGCGTGGGCTGTTACTGGAACAAACAGTGTATAATCAAGATGGTAAATTATTATCCAAGACAACCAATACTTATGATTTTACAATGCCTGTAAAGAAAGCCCTGAATGGGGTTGTGGTTGCCCCTTACTATATTTTGGGATCAAATTGTACTTACAGCAATTATGCGGCAGGAATTTATACTTTAACCAGTAAACCATTTAACTTAAAACAAACAACTACTTATGTATACGATTTATATGACCAGTCAAGTTATATTGCAACCACTCAAAAATACCTATATGATATCAATACCAATCAACCCATTGAAACCATTGTATATAACCCGCATGATTCCACTACGAGACGGATAGAAAAGACCGCCTATGTGACCAGCCCGCAGTTTGATGCAAGTACAGGGGGGTGTGAGCAAGACTACCACGACTGCCTCCTTGCCTGTTATTACGAAGGTAGTTCACAAGCTGCTTGTGATGCCTGCGCAACGGCTTTTGACCAATGTTTGGCCCAAAACCCTTTGGATAGCGAAACCAAGGCCATAATGAAATTAAGGGGCAAGCATATTATCAACGCCCCGGTAGAGCAGCTCACTGTTTTTGAGGCCAATGGCATACAGAATGTTATATCAGCTACGTATGTTACTTTCCAAACAATTGGCCCCGGTAATGATAAGGTGGTACCCTATAAATCTTACTTTAACCCTCATATGGCTTCCCTGGGAAGCTATACCCCGGCCACTATTGATAACGGCAACTTTATTCCCCCGGCCATTGCCGGAACCCAATATCTGCTTAGTGGCGAAGTTGGTTTCGATGCCGTTACCGGTCTGGTAACTAAGACTATAGCCCCTGATGGCACTACTAAAAACTATAGTTACGACAGCTACGGCATAATAAACAACATTACAACTACCAACGGCACGCTGGTCACTACCGAATCACAGGTAGCCCAACCGCTTATAGGCGTAGTCTCATTGCAGGATGCCAATCAGCGGCAGGTGTTTTACGAATATGACCAGCGGGAACGCCTGCTGGCTACCAAAGACCATGACGGCAACATTGTTAACCGTTATCGGTACAACACAGCCACGCCCCGGATGGCTGTGTTGGAAGTGCAGGGGAACACCTATTTGGCGGGAGATGAAATCACCTTTACCACAGCCAATTCATATGATTACGGTCAAACCCGGTTTATCTGGGATTTGGGTACCGGCACGGTATATGAAAACAACCTTACCCGGATGAGCCAGGTTTACCCTGCCGGCAGTTACCGGGTAAGTGTAACCCTGTCTAACCCGGAATATGAAGTATTGCATGCTGCGGAAACGGTTACCATTTACGACCAAATGAGCGGTACCATAAAATCAGGCGGCAGCAATATGGCCTACACCTACAGTTGGTGTACCAATCAGGGGGTGTCGTTTTCTTTTACCCTTGCCCTGAATGGGGGCTGCCCGGGGGCCTCTTTCAAATGGTACCTGAAAAAAGCCCCTTTTGCCTACGAGCCCATTGGCCCGGCCCATACCGTGGCCACCGTTGGCCAATATACCGTAAAGTGCGAAGTGACGGACGGCTGTGGCAATACCTATACGGTAACTAAAAACTTTGAAGTAGTAAACAACGACTGCCCCGGACAGGGACAGGATGAACTATAAAAAAACCACCAACCAAAATGAATAAACATTTTCTCTGTATCCTGGCTGTTTTATTCCTGGCCGGCCCGGCCAGCGGCCAAAGCAGTTATGTGGTAAACAACCTAAGTTTGGGTGTTCTGGCGCCACCGCCCTATGCCCAGGGCGGCTATGCCAACAAAACCTTTAACGTAGTAGAGCGCCTTACCCTGAGTGCCGGCTTTACCGTAAACGCTGCCGATGGCCCTTTTGTGGCCACTGTAATACCCGGTGGCCAAAATGCCACGGCTGTGGAGGGGCGGAACTACCAGCGCACCGAGACTGTACTGGTAGCCGGGGTGACTGCGGTAACGGAGGTGTCGGAGTTGGCAGAGGGTACCGAAAAAAGGACAACCTACACCTATATGGATGGTTTCGGCCGTACCACGCAGCAGGTAGCCGTACAGGCCAGCCCGCAAGGCAAGGATATTGTTTCGTTTTATGAATACGACCCATTCGGGCGCCAGCCCCGCAGCTATTTACCCTTTGTAGCTGATGGCACTGCCGGCCTGCCGGTGGCGCAACCGGCAGCCGCCCAGGCTGCTTTTTATGCTAACCCGCCCACAGGCGTGCCGGCCGACAGCCGCCCCTATAGCGAAAACACCTATGACGGGGCCCGCGTTACGGCCACCACCGGCCCCGGCCAGGCGTGGCAGGCAGCCGGCCGTAAAACCACGGTCATCACCCGGGTGGAAAGTGCCGGCCAGGTACGCAGGTGGTTTGTTGACAATGCCGGCCTGCCCATAAGCAACGGCAGCTATGCGCCCGGGGTGCTTACCTACACCGAAACCACCGGTGAAGACGGGGTAACCACCCGCGAATACAAAGACCAATGGGGCAACACTGTGCTTACCGAGGTGGTGAACGGGGCCACTGGCATACAAACCTATTATGCTTATGATGTGCGAGGCAATCTTTTGGCGGTTATCCCGCCCAAAGCCGTGGAGTTGGTTCGTTCCGAAAGCATAAACTGGATTATCGGCCCCGGGATAAGGGACAACCTGTGCTATGTAAACCTGTACGACCCGCGGGGCAGGCTGATTGAAGAATATATACCGGGCAAGGAGGTGGTTTATTATGTATATGACCAATGGGGCCGGCTGGTGCTCTCGCAAGACGGTAACCAGCGGGCCGCCAGCCCCGACCGCTGGACCTTTACCAAGTACGATGCCTTTAACCGGGCCATCATAACCGGTGAGTACCGCAGCAACAGCAGCCGTGCGGCCCTGCAAGCCACCCTTGCTACCTATGCCGGCCACCACGAGAGCCGGGCCAACAATGCCGTGGGCTATACCCTGAACGGCTCTTTTCCCGATAATGTAACGGCCAACGACCTGCTGGCCATTACCTATTACGATGACTATGACTTTATCTATTACACGGACTGGGATACCGAAGGCCATGACTTTACCTGGGTTGGCGAAGCCGGTTTCAGCGGAGTGGCCGCCAGCGCTGTGCTGGGGCAAACTACCGGTTCCAAAACCCGGGTGCTGGGCACCGGCCTGTGGCTTAATGCCGTTACCTACTACGATGCCGACTACCAGCCCCTGCAAACCATTGTGGAAAACCACCTGGGCGGCACCGACAGGGCTACCACCGAATACGATTACACCGGCCAGGTAACCCGCACCCTGTACCGGCATAGCAGCCCCGGCAATACCCTGGCCATGCTCGAAGAATTTGCTTACGACAAGGACGGGCGGTTAACCCACACCTGGCGCACCGTAAACAACGGCCAACGTGTGCTGGTGGCCCAACTGAAATACAACGGACTTGGCAACCTGATAGAACGCAACTTGCACTCTACCGATGAGGGGGGCACCTTTTTGCAATCGGTGGATTACCGGCAAAACATCCGGGGCTGGCCCACCGCCATTAACAATGCCGACCTGACGGCCAACGGGGCCAATGACGACACCAACGATTTATTTGGCATGGAGCTGGACTATACCGGTACGGTAAGCGGCATCAGTGCCCCGGCCAGGTATAACGGCAACATTGCCTATGTAAAATGGCAGGCCAACAACCTGAAAGACACCCCCAAAAAACAGCTATACGGCTATGCGTACAACTACCTGAATATGTTGACCAAAGCCACCTATGCGGCCGACAATGGGGGCAACTGGACAGCCGATGCCGGATTTTACAACGTGGAATACGACTATGACCTGCAAGGTAGTTTTACCAACATTAAACGCTACGGCAACGTAGAAAACGCCCCAACCCTGATAGACGACCTGGTATTTGAATACAACAATACCAACCAGGTGCAAACGGTTACCGATAGCGGTAGCGAGCAAGGCTTTAGTGAAGATATTTTTAATACCCCGGGCATAACCGAATACACCTACGATGCCAATGGCAATATGGTATCTGACCTAAACACCCAGATAACTGACATAACCTATAATATACTGGATAAGCCCGAGCGCATGACCATAGAACCTACCAGCGGCAAGATATACCTTGATTTTACTTATGATGCAGCCGGAAATAAACTAAGCACCAGTATAAAAGATGCCAACGAAACCGAGCTATACCGGATAGACTATGCAGGCGGTATTCATTATGTAGATAATGAATTGGCCTATATGCTTACCCCCCAAGGGCGGATACTCAAATACGGCAGCTATTATGAGCATGAGTACCACCTGCGCGACCATCTGGGCAATGTGCGGGTGGCCTTTGGCTATCTGCACGATACGCGGGTGTACACAGCTACCATGGAGCCGCAGCGGGCCGCGGCCGAGCAGCAGGATTTTATAAACATAGCTGCCAATTTGCAAATAAATAAAAACCATACCCGGCCCGCGTATGATGTGCCCGCGCCCAGATGGGCGAAGATAGTGGCCAAAGATGAGGTAGGCCCGGCCCTGGCCCTGGAGGTAAGTGCCGGAGACCGGGTAAGTGCCGAAATATTTGTTAACTTTACCCCGGGCAGCACCAGCAACAGCGGGGGCGCAGCGGGTGCCCTGGAAGCCCTGGCCACCACCTTTGGCACAGCCGCGGGCGAGGCCCTGTACAACCAGTTTGCCGCAGCCACGGCCAGCCTGGCCAGCGCCTTTACCAACAGCAGCCCCACCACCCCCGATGCCTATCTGAACTTAATCTGGGTAAACAGCAATAATAGCAACTCCGAGGTTGAATTTACAGCGTTAGATGCAGATGCAGTAGAAGGTTTTGATAAGCTTGCATTTAACTTTACCGTACCGGGCAATGGTACCGTTTACATTTACTTCGCCAACGAGGGCAACGATGCCGGTACGCAGGTCTATGTAGATGACTTTACGGTAATCCACGAAAAAACCACCCGCAGCCTGAACGTCACCCAGGTTAACGACTATTACCCCTTTGGCGGGGTAATGGCCGGCACCGCTTATACTGACGAAGGCCGCCAGGCCCAGCTCTACAAGCTCAATGGCAACGAAGTATTAGAAGGCGAAGGAATACCCACCACCCTTAACCTGATGAACTTTAACGCCCGCCTCTACAACCCGGCCTCGCTTTCGCGTAGCTTCAGCGAAGCAAAGCCCTGGGCGTGTTTTTGGCGGTGGACCCGCAGGGGCAGTTTGCCAGCCCCTATTTGGCGTTTGGGAATAATCCGGTTAACTTTATCGACCCGGACGGGGAACTGGCTTGGTTTGTGCCGCTGATTATTGGGGCGGTGGTAAACGTAGGGATCAATGCCTGGCAAGGTAATATTGACAGTTTTTGGGATGGACTTGGTTATGCTGCTATAGGCGCTGCAGCAGGCGCCCTTGGAGCTGGGCTGGGAACAGGTATTAGTGCTGCTTTAGGAGGCACATCAACTTTTGGGGCAGGGTTTGCAGCGGCATTTTCCGGAAGTGGAACTTTGGCAGGAGCAGGAATTACTGGTGTGTCTTCAAGTTTCTTCACAGGAGCGGCTATTGGAGGAGGTGCAGGGTTTGGTAGTGGGTTAGTAGGTGGTTTAGGTAATGGGTTAGTTGATGGTAAAAATTTCAACGATGCTTTTGGAATGGGTATAAACTATGGATTGGTTGGAGGAATAGCAGGGGGCTTAGCTGGAGGTCTTACAGGTGGAATAAGCGCCGTCAGCAACGGTAGAAGGTTTTTTGATGGAGCAAGTGTTACGGATGAGACAGTAGCACTGAATCTTAAACGAGTATCTGGAAGCAGACACTCAACTTGTGGGCCGGCCACTTGTGAATCAATTGATGATTCCTTTGGTGGGAATCTTACTAAGGATGATATAGCTAACTGGTACGGTGGCAATACAGAGTCTGGCATTGGAGACTTAACCCTAATGAAGGACTATACTTATAGAACTAATAGATTGTTAGATATTAGAAATGGTGCTGTACCTCCAGAATCGATATTTAGGGCATTAGAGGATAAAACCAGAATTGTACTTTCCATGAGACATACTAGTGGTATAGATCATATGGTGGGAATTAATAGCATTACCAAAAAGACAGTTCAGAAGATATCAGGAAGGGTTCTTACTAAGTGGATTATTAAAGTAATGGATCCATATTATGGTTCCTTTCAAAAGTTAAACCTAAATTCAGTTTATAAGACGTTTTATATTTTCAACAGGTAAGATGATAAGGTTAATACTACTAATAAGTTTTCTCTCCTTATATTTTAGCTACTGTAACGGCCAAGGGAGTCAAAATATTAAACAGCTTGACTCGTTGATATCCTTTTCCTCAGGAGATTTAAATTTTACTTATATACGAAAGTTATTGGATAGGTGGCCGGAAGAGAAAAATCACAATGTTATTTTTTTTCACATCTATAATTTAAAAAGTTCAATCGACATAATTGGAAAAGAGTCCTTTTATGACAAATCTTTCCTGAACTTTTTAACTCCGATTTTGGCAAAAGAAAAGAATGGAAGAAGAAAAATACTTGATGCCAGTTCCGTGATCATTACGAGTCATAAAGTATATGAAGCAAATCTTGGTGAGATTTATCTTTATGAAAACCAATCTGTTATGAAAGATGAACTTGAATTAATTAATTTATGTAGAAAACATAAAATTGATTTTGTTTTTTACATTTACGGCACAAATGCCTTGGTTCTTTTTGGGATGTCTCAAACAGTCTTTTATGTTTTTGAAAAGAAAAATGAATCCTATGATATGTACTTTTTGAAAGAGTTTATTGATTGTTGTTGGGATGACATCTATTTAAAAACAACTTCCTATTAGTGTTAACGAGTTTTTATTCAACACTTAAGGCATATTGCTGGGGTATATAAATGGAGTTTGAGAAGCATACAACCCCGCCTCGCTTTCGCGTAGCTTCAGCGAAGCAAAGCACTGGGCGTGTTTTTGGCGGTGGACCCTTACGCAGCTTCTTTTGCTGGATTAAGCCCTTATGCTGCTTTTGGTAATAACCCAGTACTCATGGTTGATCCTGACTGAGAGTTCTTCTGGATTCCTTTTGCTATAGGAGCGGTAATTGGGGCTTACACGGGAGGAACACTCGCTAATAATGGGCAGTTTAATCCGGGAAAATGGGATTGGCAATCAGGTCAGACTTGGGGGTTTATGCTGGGGGGAGCTATTGTTGGAGGGCTATCTGGTGCCTTGGCTGCAGAAGTGGCTGCTTCTGGTATGCCTTTTGCTAATACTAGTGCAATTGCTTCTGGCTCATTTGCTAATAGTTTGGGAACTCACATGTATACCGGAGGGCAAACAGATGTTATGGTTGGTTTAGGAATAGCTTCATATAATTTTTCGCAAAACGAAATTGGTTACCTAGGCAAAAAGGGTAACTCTACATTGGAGAATATCGGATATGGATTGGGTGCATTGGCTAACGTATCTGATATATTAGCAGGGTTTAAACCAGGAGATTTAATAAATTTAAGAACAGAAAATGACCCTAATTACTACAAGTATTTGGATGAAGATGGCAACCCTATTCCTATAAAAGATAAAATTGGACATTCTCAGCTTACAAAAATCGTAAATGGAAAGGAAAGCCCAATTATTGATTGGGGGCCTGTTGATGGTGTTTCGGGTTTAGGAGACTGGGTGGATGGTACAAATACTTATTAAGGTGGAATAATACCTCGGAATAAAATGAAATGGGATCCTATAAAAATAACGGGAGTAAATGTAAAAAGGATAGATAAATTTTCGAATCATTTAAACAATAGTTTTGGCAAATATAACTTAGCACTTAATAGTTGTGTTTCAATGACTTCAAGAGCACTTAATATGGCTGGAGCATTAAATATTGGAATCCACCCATATATTCTTCATGGACAAATGTATTTACGTAGTATTGGATTTAGAACATCTCTATTTTCCTATTATCTTTATAATCAATAAGTAATAATGAAAAGAATAAGTTTAATCATTGTGGGTTCCGTAATATTTGCAGTGACACTGAAAGCACAGGTTAGGATTGATTCTATGTATATTTACCAGTTTTTTAGTGAAAAAGGATATACAACTGCTGGTGTCTATTCTCGGTTTAGAGAACTTCAGGAGAATCAAATTAAATTAATCAAAGTAAGTGTAGAAGATCAAAAAAGGATTGTTTTGGTAATGGAGAAAGCTAAAAGCAAGAAACATAAACAAACCAAATTGGGCACTAAGGTACTTTTTGCTCGGTTTATGATTAAAGATCAAGAGCATCCTTTTTTAATCGGAAGAAATCTAATATTTGACATGAACTCTTATCATAATTATTGGATAACTGATAAAATAGATCAAACTTGGCTAAATGATTTTATACAACGGATAAAAGAAGAAAATTAAGACCAAAAAAATCAAGGAGTAACGTACCAGTAAGTAGAGTTGAGTTGTGTTACAGATTATCTGTTATGGTAATTTGGGTGTATTTTATAGCATTAATATGGGTAAACAGCAATAATACCGCCTCTGACTTTGCTTTTATGATTATTTCACTGATACTGACCCACCTATTTCACTATGAATTGACCCACCCCTTACCGGCGGATCTGGCGGCTAATTTACCGATAAAAATTTAATCATTGTGCCGGAGTGATTTTCC
>JALSJF010000204.1 GCA_026989505.1 Cyclobacteriaceae bacterium | reverse complement strand
GGTAGGGCTGATAATGGTATTGCTTACCAGGACGATTTTTTTGCCGGCATTATTGGCCTTGACGAAAGCCGCCACGGCCGCTTTATCAAGGTCGGCCCAGGAGATATCATCGTTACCTTTTTTAGGGTTGCGCAGGCGTTCTTTATCATAGAGGGATAAAATGGCTGCATCTACCTGGGCGCTGGTACCCCCTTGCGAAATACCACAAAGCTTATTGCCCTCTATCTTAATAGGCCTGCCTTCGCGGGTTTTAACCACCACGCTGGCAAAGTAACCGCCATGCCAGAAAGAGGAGGCATAATAATTGGGTACCCCCGGGTCAATATCTTCGGGTTTGTTTACATACGGAATGGCATTACGGATGGGGGCCTCACAGGCCGCCAGGGTAGCAGCGGCTACACCAAAGCCCATCAGTTTCAGGAAATCACGCCTGCTTGCTGACTCCCCGGCAGCTTCTTCTCCGTTTACCGGCAAATACTCGGGGAACTCCTTATCGGCATATTTAACGTACTCAGGATCGTTATTTAGTTGCTCGAGGCCTTTCCAATATATTTTTTTGGTTTCTTTCATGGGTTTATCTAACTCAAAGAATCTTCAGTATTAATAGTGGCATTTGGCACATTCAAGACCGCCATTGTCTTCTACGGTAAACGGTTGGTCGCTTTCCTGCTCATGGAGTTCTACCAGCCTGTCGTAATAGCCATTGCCTTTGGTATTAAGCTCGGTATCGCGGTGGCAATTCACACACCAGCCCATCGTCAGGTTGGCATACTGGCGCACCACTTCCATTTCTTCTATCGGCCCATGACAGGTCTGGCACGCAATTTTACCTACAGCCACGTGCTGCGAATGGTTGAAGTAAGCCAAATCCGGCAGGTTATGCACCCGCACCCATTCGATAGGCTTGTTGTTTTCAACGGCAGCAAATATTTTATCGATCTCCACGGTGCCGGTATTGGTGCCCTTGGTAATGGAATTATGGCAGTTTAAACAAATATTGGGCGAAGGGATATTGGCATTCTTCGATTTGGTGACCCCGGTATGACAGTAATTACAATCAATTTGGTAATCACCGGCATGGATTTTATGCGAATAAGCAATGGGCTGCTTAGGGGCGTACCCTTGCTGCACGCCTATAGAATATAAGGCATCAATGGTTCCTTTGGCAACCACGGCCGTAACCACGGCCACAACAATACCAATAAAGGCCTTGCTACGGATAATAGCCATAGGGTTGCGGGTTTCTACAAACTCCCTGTCCTCTTCCGAAAGGTCATCGCGCTGGCGCAGGTACTTACTCAGCGTAGAAACAATCATAAACAACACCACCAGTAATAACACCAGAATAACTGCCGCCCCGATAATGATGGCATTCAAATAAGAGGAAGGCAACTCTTCCTGTCCGGCCGGGGTAGCGGCAGCGGTAGCTGCCGGGGCAGCTTCGGCCACCGGGGCATTGTCGGTCTGGTCTTTGATATAGGCTACAATCGACAAGATCTCCTCATCGGAGAAAAAGTCAAAGGCTGTCATTTGTATCTGGTTGTTCTCATTGAAAACCGCCACCGCCTGCTCATCACCACTCTCGATTAGTTTGGTGGAATTCTTGACGAAGGCGTAAATCCAGGGCAGTTCCCTGCGGTCGTAAACACCTGCCAGGGCCGGGCCAATCAGTTTGGTTTGCACATTGTGGCAGACCTTACAATTTTGCGTAAATAGCTTCTCCCCGGCCGCAATGGTTTCGGCATCGGTAGGCACCTCACTGGCCTGGGCGAACGATTTTTGTACAGCCAGTGTCAGCAATAAGGATATTAAGAGAACAAATGACAGGGGTATTCGTTTAACAGCTTGCTTAGGCAACATATCTTAGGTTCATGTAATTAATTAAACG
>JALSJF010000203.1 GCA_026989505.1 Cyclobacteriaceae bacterium | reverse complement strand
AACACAGAAATAATTTAGCCGGTGCCGGAAAGTAAGGCTATAACAGCCCGGAAGGCTGGCCCTGATGGCGCAACCGGGCAAAATTTTTGCCGATAGCAGCCATAAAGCTGCGGATGGGCAAACCGGCTGCCAGCACTCCAATAAGCAAATCCATGGCTATAATAAACACCAACTGTTGGCCCAGGGTGGAGAAGACGGGGGTTGCCGGCAACCCCAGGGCCCGGGCACACAGGGAAAAGAGCAACGGGGCCAAAACCAGGCCGGTGATAGCTAAAAAAGTAGTCAGCACCACTGATTCGAGCAGCAGTTGTCCGACAATTTGCCGGTTACCGGCCCCCAAAAGTTTACGGACAAAGACCTCCCCGACCCTGCGGTTTAATTGTAAAGCAAGAAAGTGGAGGTAAACAATGGCGATAATCAACAGGGCGATTACCAAGGTGGTAAAAAGGCAAAGCCCCGGCCGTTCCCACAGATAACCGGCCAAACGGGCAAGTAAGCTATAGGCGATTATCAGGCCCGCCAGGCTAACCAACTCCGGCCCTTGCCAGTTGCGGTATTTGCGGATGATCAGGATGAGATAATTGCGCCACATACGGTTGCCGGGGCAAACAATATACCAAAGCCATTCCGGTGGCTTGCGGGGCAGGTTTCTGCCCTGGTAGCCTTCTGAAAATGAACATAATCAGCCAAAGATGTGCATAATTGAACAGTGGGCGTGGCGGAAAGGGGTCACAAAAGTTCTACTTCGGCAATACCGGGAATCAGGTAGAGCCTGCGGGTTTTGGCTTCACGGCACAAAAAACGGGTGCGTTTCTTTTCAACCCGGTTAAACTGCTTGTTGCGGAAAATAAATTTATCGCCATCGGTTAGTGAGGCCAATTGCCGGCCAGGGGGTTGCCGGTTGTAGGCTTGCAGGGCGTTCCACAGTTTAGGGTCAGAGCCGGCAGCGGCCCTGGGGTTACGCATGTGGTGCTGCAAGACGGTTATCAGCGGCTGCGGAAATATTTCTTCTTGCAGCACCGGTTGCATGAGTTCTTTAAACGCCTTTTTCCACTCTGGCCCATGGGCTTTGGCCGACCGGGGGTAGGCCAGGGCTACCTGCAAATGGGCCAGCTCATGCAGGAAGGTAAGCAGGAACTGGTAGGGGTTAAGGTTTTTGTTGATACTGATGGTATAGCTGCCCTTGCTCCGGTCATGCCGGAAATCGCCCAGTTTGGAAGTACGGCTTTTTTTTAACACCAGGGTAAAGGTATAGCGCCTGCTCACCGAAGTGCAGTAAGCCCGGGCAGCAGGCGGGATATATTCGAGATAGGCGCTCATCTAAACTAAGAGGGGGTATTGATTACAAATAAAAAAGCGGAATTAATAGCCGGCATTAAATTTTGTTGCGGTTTATAGTCGGTCAAGCACGTAGCAAGCCTGTAAGAAACAGCGGGCATAAAGATAGCTTATATGGGGGAAAAAGTCAGGGGAAAACAGAGGCCCCTTCCTTTTCCGGTAAGATACCCATGGAGGAACCTGTGGCGCAACTATGGCGGGATGTTAACCCGAAAAATTCATATGAATTTTTCGCCCACAGGGCTGATGAGCTGCAAAATAGTGTAAAACATCATGTTATGCACAAAATACAGGATGACTCAAAGATTAATCATGACCCAAATTTAAGGGTAAACTATTTTGCCCTCATCATTATTCACGATTTTCGTGAATAATCCGGGTTAATCATAATCTATCTTCCTGGCAAGAGGTAGAACACCGAAGGCTTACGAAGATACAGCACAGATTTTTTTATTGTTACTACGTGTCGGTACTGGATGGGTTTTACGTAATATCATCAGTCCCGCAGGGACGAGATGTGGGTAGAAAAGGTATAAGGATTAAACCCCGTGCCGTAGGTACGGAAT
>JALSJF010000202.1 GCA_026989505.1 Cyclobacteriaceae bacterium | reverse complement strand
TGGGTTTACCGGTGGGTGTTTTCCCCTATTAACCAAATTAGGCTTCGTGTAGGTAAGCTTGTCCAAAAACCACTTAACAGGCCTGTTTATAGGCTATCGTATGGCTGAGTTTTTCAGCAGGCCCTAAATAAAGATTTGACTTCAAATGATGATGATCAATATTTTGATGAGTTACTAGATGACTATATTAAATTAATTAATGAGCCTGAAGAATAACAACTTTGCCTAACAATCGCTATGCAGGCATGCCGGCAGTGGGGTATTATGACAAATACGATGAAATTATTAACTTTATCCACAGGAGACAGCTACGGGGAAAACTGAAATCCGGCACGCCTCATAGCTAGACCCGTTGTGGTGCATTGTGCCATGATGTAGAAAACTCAGTCCCCAATTATGCCAATTCAAAAAAACAATGTAATTTTGTATCCAAGTAGATACAGCATTTATGTTCTTTATTGAGAAAACAACTGAATTTGATAAATGGCTAAGGAAGTTAAAAGATTTAAAAGTCAAAGGGAAAATCCTATTTAGAATTCAGAAAATAGAACATGATGAACACTTTGGAGATTGCAAACCTGTAGGTCACGGAATTAGGGAATTGCGAGTTAATTATGCAAAAGGATACAGGGTTTATTTCAAGGAAAAAGATGAGAAAATAATTATTCTGCTAATTGGAGGAGATAAGTCATCTCAACAAAAGGACATTGCAAAAGCGAAAGAAATCTGGGGGAAATTAAAAAAATAGAAAAATGAGAACTTCAAAATTTGACATAGCGGATTACTTGGACAGTAAAGAAATGATTGCAGAGTATCTCAATACTGTTTTGGAAGAAGGAGATAATGAAGATGTAATTATTGCCATTGGACATATTGCAAAAGCGATAGGAATGACCAAAATATCGGAAGAAACAGGATTGAGCAGACCGAGTTTGTACAAAGCATTATCGGACGGAGCCAAACCTCAATTTGCAACAATAATGAAAGTTTTAAAAGCAATTGGAGGACAGATTCAAGTGAATCCAATATCCACCTGAAAATAACGCACCACAACAATCGCTATGCAGTCATGCCGGCAGTAATGTATGGTGACAAATCGCCAAAAAATAGTAACTTTATTACTCCGGGGACAGATACGTAGGTGTAAATCTCGCCTCGCCTCTTACCTACACCCGTTAACCTTTATTGTGCGAAACCTCTCCTTTGGAAATTATGTAAAATGTAATAACTTTGTAATTACAATGGAAAAAAAATTATGAAAGCTTCAATTATTAAGATCGGAAACTCCAGAGGACTGCGTTTGAACAAAGCCATTCTGGAGCGCTACAACATTAGAGACACAGTTGAACTCATCCTTGAAAAAGGTCGAATCATTCTCAAACCAATAGAGCAACCCAGAAAAGGTTGGGGTGATGCATTTCGTAGAATGCATGCCCATCAAGATGATTCTTTACTTATTGATGATGTTTTTGAAGATGAATCGTTCGACTAATGAAAATATCACAATATGACATCGTATTGGTCAACTTGGACTCCACTATTGGCTCTGAAATTCGAAAAACAAGACCTTGTGTAGTTATTTCACCTGATGAAATCAATCATAATCTAAGTACGATAGTAATCGCACCTATGACCAGTACATCTCGTAATTACCCGACACGTGTAAAAGTGAGACATAACAACAAGGATGGGTTTGTTGTAATTGACCAGGTACGAACTATTGACAAAAAGCGAATTATAAAAAGGTTCGATACACTACATCCGGTGGAAATTAAAAAGGTAAAGGCGATAATTAAAGAAACTTTTGTAGATTGATTATACAACAAAGGCTAACAATCGCTATGCAGGCATGCCGGCAGTGGGGTATAGTGACAAATACGATGATTTAGT
Source organism: Cyclobacteriaceae bacterium (assembly GCA_026989505.1). Classification (GTDB taxonomy): domain Bacteria; phylum Bacteroidota; class Bacteroidia; order Cytophagales; family Cyclobacteriaceae; genus S012-113. The sequence goes on along the minus strand of JALSJF010000202.1, from coordinate 11,281 downwards.
TTACTATGGCAGTTACGTAACTGAAAGAAGTACAATAAAAGAAACAGTTAAAACCAAACTTTAACCACATGAAAAAGTATCTCTGGCTGCTGTTGGCTATCACAATGCATTCACCGGCCAAAGCCCAGCAAAATAACGCGTTGAGCATCGGCCTGGTTTTGCAACCCTATACAGCCCGTACCGGGGCCGATGAATTTTCTATTGCCCCACAGCTATTGCTTGATGAACTTTCACCTTTACTTAGGGAATGGCAGGTTAAGCCGGTGACTATTGCGCGGGTTGATTTAACGGAGGCTGAAAAGCAGCAATATGGTGTCTGGCATCATCTTGGCCTGGCCGATGGCCACCTGGGCCGTGCCGTAAGTGGTATAGCCCGCGAGGAGATATTTGTCCTTGGCCTGCTGGGCAATTGCAATAGTTCACTGGGGATGTTAGCCGGTTTACAGCAGGGAATTAGGGGCGGAGAGGAGCCAACGTTAGGCCTGATTTGGGTAGATGCCCATGGCGATTTCAATACCCCGGAAACCACCCTCAGTGGCTGGTTGGGTGGGATGCCGGTAGCCGTGGCAGCGGGTCAGTGCCTGCACCGCCTGCGCCTGAAAGCGGGCCTGGCGCCACCTGTTGCCACTGAAAATATCGTTATGATAGGCTTGCGCGATGTGGACCCCTTGGAACAAGAGCTCATCGATGCGGCCGGTATCACCGTGGTTCCCGCTAACGATATGGTACAAGGTACGGAGGCCTTCCGCAAGGCAGTGGCCAGTCTGGCCGCCAAGGTTGATGTAATTTATTTGCATATCGACCTCGATATCCTGGATGCCACCGATATTCCCGGCAGTTTTTTTGAGGTTACTGGTGGGCCGCTGGCTACCGAATTGGTGGCCCCGGTTACCTATATGGTAGCTCAGCCTAAGGTAAAAGCCCTGGGGATATCCTCTTTCCCTACCCGTGAAGAAGGCCGGCAAAAAAGCCTGCAATCGGCAATGTTGCTGATCAAAGCCGGTATAGCCGGCTTACGTGCCCGTTAACCGGGTATAATTTAAACTTATTCTAAATTAATTTAGTAAAATTCTTTTAATTAGATATACAGGTCTTATTTTTGTGATGAGTATCTTTAATTAGTATGATTAAATACATTATCCTGCTACATATTCTGGCAGCTACCATTTGGGCGGGCGGCCATTTAGTGTTGGCCCTTGGGTTTTTGCCGGCCATTCTAAAGCACAAGGACCTCGACCTGCTAGACTCATTTGAGGGCAGATACGAAAAAGTTGGCATGCCGGCCTTGCTTATCCTGGTGGTTACGGGCATCTACATGGCTCTTTATTATTTGCCGTTTACCGAATGGTTCAACTTTGACCATCACCTTAGCCAGCATATTACGCTCAAACTCATTCTGCTGGCTGCCACCATTGCTCTGGCATTGCATGCCCGCCTGCGGTTAATTCCCAACTTGTCAACCGGTAACCTGAAGCTGCTGGCTATGCACATCATTGCCATCACCGTGGTGGCGGTATTGTTTGTGGTAACCGGCCTGAGTATCCGCTTGTCTATTTTTTAGCGTCAACCGGGAATAAGCCATCTATTCCAGTTTAAACGACTCTACTTCTTTAAATGGGCTTAAATCCGTTTGTTTAACCTGCTGCTGATAATTGGCCCAGACTCTTTCGTAGAAAGTATTAACCTTTTCCAGCCAGGGGGCAAGCTTTTCGCGACCTTGCTTATGCAACCGTTTCTCGGTAGGGCCGGGCATTTGCAACGATGAGCCCATATACATGCGGGCGCTCCGGTAATATTGCATGATATTGGGGTTAGGGTCGCGGACAATGCCCTGTTTATCAATTTTGGCCCCCAGCAACTCATCAGTAAGGATTTTTATGCTGTCCTGCATGGCTTTGCTGTTCCTTTTTAAGGAATCATAGGCATTTCCTTTGTGCTTTTTAAGTTGCTGCAGGATATCCTCCGTAATCTTCTTTGACGCACGTAACTGGGCCATGGCCTTACCGGCCACCTCAATATCTTTTTCCAGGTTTTTTAAGAAGGCATATTGGGCTTGCAGGATATCCATTGAGACTTCTAAGCGTGGATCGTAACGTACCTTTACCATGGTGCTGTCCCGGTGGCCGTCAAAGCGGATGACCACCTTATAAGTACCCGGCAGTACGCCTACCCCGCCTGGTTCTCCGGCATTTTTACGTGGTTCTTTGCGGGATGGGCCACGCACACCTTTCTCATCCATACGCCAGTACAGGCGTTGCAGGCCGTTCCCTTTATATTTTTTTGTCAGGCTACGGATGAGCTCATTTTCATCATTATAAATGCTGATAAAAATGGTGTCATTTTTGGCCTTCTTATCCTGTTTTGCGGCCTCCTCGTTCTGCTTGCCGCCTGCTTTGCCCTTTTTACTTTTTTTCTTTTTACCCGTAGTGTCAGGGCCGTCCTCTTTGCTTTCTTTTTCCCTGAATACGGAGTAGCTGATCATCGCCCCACGCTGGCGGTTTTCGCCAATGTAAATGGCGTTACCGGCAAAGCGGGTGCCGGCTGCCTGCTGGTTAGCGGCCAGGTAAGCATCCGGGGCCGGATAGACATGGACCGGGGTGTGCAACAGGCCTGCTCCGTGCTGTGCAAGTTCACGCAGGGGGCGGATATCATCCAACACCCAAACGGCCCGGCCAAAGGTACCCATTACCAGGTCATGTTCTCGGCTTTGCAGGGCCAGGTCCATGGTTGATACCGGGGGGTAACCCTGGGTCCATTTTGTCCAGTTACGGCCTTCATCAATACTGATATAAAGCCCGTGTTCGGTGCCGAGGAACAACAGTTTTGGCTCTTCAATGTCCTGCACCAGCGATAGGGTATAGCCAAAAGTTTCGGGCTGGTTGAGCAACGACTCCCAGGTCTGGCCATAATCGCGGGTACGGAATAAATAGGGTTTGAAATCAAAATTGCGGTAGTTGTTTACCACTACGTAGGCCTCTCCGGCCGTAAACCGTGAGGCTCTGATCTGGGGTATCCAGGCGCCCCTGGGCATCCCGGCTGCCATCAGTTTGGTTGTCAGGTCCGACCAGCTTTGGCCGCCATCACGGGTGAGGTGAAGCTGGCCGTCATCGGTGCCTACCCACAGCAGGCCTTTGCTTAACGGGCTGGGTTCAATAGCCAGGATGGTGGTGTAGTTCTCAGCTCCCGTGGCGTCCATGGTGAGGCCACCACTTTCATGCTGCTTTTGCTTTTCGGCATCGTTGGTGGTAAGGTCTGGGGAGATGATCTCCCAGGAATTACCCTTATTGGTACTTTTATGGACAAACTGGGAGCCGAAATAAAGGGTGTTGTTAGCAAACGGATCCAGGGCAATGGCCGAGTTCCAGTTAAAGCGTACCCGCATGTCCGGATCGGGGTGGGTGGGGCGGATCATCTCTACATGACCGGTTTTAAGGTCATAGCGGCCCACAAAGCCTTGCTGCGACATACCATAACCCCGGCTTGGGTCGTCAGGGTCGGGCACCACATCAAAACCATCGCCAAACATTACTTCCTGCCAGTAGGAGTTGCGGATGCCGCCCGACTTAAACACATAGGCCGGCCCTACCCAGGAGCCGTTGTCCTGCAGGCCGCCATAAACATTATAGGGTAGCTGGTTGTCCACATTGATATGGTAAAATTGGGCAACCGGAATATTTTCGGCAAAGCGCCAGTTCTGGCCGCGGTCGCGGGTGATGTTGAGGCCTCCGTCATTGCCTTCAATAATAAAATTTGGATCGGTGGGGTGGATCCAGAAGGCATGGTGATCGGGGTGGATACCCCGCAGGGTATATGAAGCGGCCCATTGTTTGAACGACTTGCCCCCGTCTTCGCTGATGTTGATATAGGTGTAGATGGAATAGATACGGTTTTCATTTACCGGGTCAACCGCCAGGTCGGAGTAATAAAATGGCCGGTTGCCTATTTCATTCAGTTTATCATTCATTTTTTTCCAGGTGTAGCCCCCGTCATCAGAACGGTAAAACCCATTCTTTTTAGCTTCTATCAGGGCATAAACACGTAAGGGGTCAGACGGGGCGATGGCCAGGCCGATGCGGCCAAGTTCACCTTTGGGCAGGCCATCTTTGGCGGTGATCTTTTGCCAGTTTTCACCTCCGTCAACGGTCAGATAGAGGCCGCTGCCGGGGCCACCCGAGTTGAACGTCCAGGGCCTTCTGCGGTGCTCCCACATGGCCGCAAGTAACTTTTTGGGGTTGTGCGGGTCAACTACCAAGTCGGCCAGGCCGGTCTTTTCGTTCACATAAAGTATCTTTTTCCAGGTTTTACCGCCATCGGTGGTTTTGTAAACCCCGCGCTCAGGGTGCTCGCCCCAGGAGGAACCAATAGCGCCCACATACACGATATCGGAGTTGGTTTTATCTACAATAATGCGGTGGATGTTGCGGGTTTTCTCTAACCCCATCAATTGCCAGGTTTTGCCGGCATCGAGACTGCGGTAGAGGCCGTAGCCCCCGGTTACGCTGTTGCGCGGGTTACCCTCCCCGGTGCCCGCCCATACGATATCGGGGTTACTTTGATCAATGGCGATGGCACCAATGGAGAGTACCGGTATGCTGTCGAACACAGGTTGCCAGTTGATGCCGCCACTGGTTGATTTCCACAGGCCACCGGAGGCGCTGCCGGCATAAATTATCTGCGGGTTGCTGGTAACTACGTCTATGGCGGTTATGCGGCCGCTCATGCCGGCCGGGCCAATATTACGGGGTTGCATGCCCGGCAATAACTTCATATCGAGTTGCTGGGCCAGAGAGGTTGAAACAGAAAATAATGCCAGGGAAAATAACAACACTACGTGCTTGGAGTAGGGGAATTTCATATAGTTTTTTGGTTTTAATGTCACTAAACTATATTCTGGAAAGTAGAAACCCGGAATGATTTACACCTGCGGCTGATAGTGCATGAAATATGGTCTTTTAGAAATAATTAATCCCAAAAAAGCGATCAAGAACGGTGAGTACAAAAATAATGATCAGCACTACGGGGGCCAGGTAGGTGATGGCAAAGTCAATGTACTTTTCTCCCAGCGAACCTTTAAAGCCCGGGAACCCTTGCTCAATCTCTTCGTTGAGGTTATGCTTTTTCCATACGTAGGCAGCAAAAATGGCGATCAGGGCCCCGCCCAACGGCAGGAAAGAATCGCTGGCAATATGGCCGATGAAGGTCATAAAATCGGTGGCTTTACCGGCCCCGAGATAGGTGATAAAATGGCTGAAGAAGCCCGAATAGCCGTTGGCCATCATCGAGGGGATACCCAAAAGAAAGATTACCCCGGCCACCAACCCTACCGCTTTTTTACGCTTAACTTTGTGTTCATCCACCACATAGGACACCGGTACTTCTAACAAAGAAACGGTAGAAGTAAGGGCGGCAAACGACAGCAGTAAAAAGAAGGTAGCGCCCACGAGAATACCCAGGGTTGGCCCCAGCGTACCAAATATGCCGGGCAAGGTAACAAAAATCAGCCCGGCCCCACCGGTAGGCTCCAGGCCCTGGGAGAAGACAAAAGGGAACATCATCAGGCCGGCCAGGAAGGCGATGCCCACATCCGCCAGGGTGATGTAGGCTGCCGAGGTAACAATATTTTCTTTTTTATCAACATAACTACCGTAGGTGATCAGGGCGCCCATGCCCAACGACAACGAGAAGAAGGCCTGACCAAGGGCATTATACATCACCGGCAGGGTGATTTTAGAGAAATCGGGCAGCAGGTAAAATTTAATTCCTTCAATGGCATGGGGCAGGGTAAAGGAGTAGGCTACCAGCCCCAGCATCATGACGATGAGGGTGGGCATAAGGATTTTGGAAGCCCGCTCGATGCCCCCGGATATCCCCCGCGAAACAATTAAGGCCGTAGCCACCATAAATAACACCCCGTAGCTGCCCACTTTTACCATATCGGTAATAAAGGTGCCGAAGTTCTGGCCGATGGTAAAGTGCCCCATCAGCATTTCGACAAAATAACCAAAGGCCCAGCCGGCCACAACATTATAAAAGGAGAGGATAAGGACTCCGGCCAGTACCCCGAGGATGCCCACGATACGCCAGTTTTTGTGGCCCAGATCGGTAAAGGCGCCAACCGGGTTTTTATTGGTTCTACGGCCAATGGCAATTTCGGTAACCATTACCGGAAAACATAGCAGGAAGGCAAAAGCCAGGTAGATGACTACAAAAGCTGCGCCCCCGCCATCACCAACTTCAAAAGGAAATTTCCAGATATTGCCTAAACCTACGGCAGAACCGGCTGCTGCGGCAATAAACCCGATCCGGCTGTTAAACCCACCCCTTGATGCCATATATTTTGTGCGTTAGTGTTAAAGCCGCCCAAATTATAGACAATAATTGATTTTACCCAAAAACTTTCCGGGAAGTTTTGGGTACCCCTAGGAACCGGCAAATACCTGGGCCCGCCTATTGCCGGTTGAGGGTATTGTCATCGGTATGTTCGAACTCCCGGCCGTAAATATCCAGCATGGTGGTTTCGGCATAGGTGAGGCTATTCTTATTGATGACAAGTTTATGCTTAAAGGCCGTAGTTAAGGCATTTTGTTGCATGTAGGGCGACTGGATAATGCCCCAGTCATTATCATCAAGGCGGGCGGCCACTTCAATAACAACAGGGGCATCAGCACCTTGCTCCCTGTGATATTTACCTCCGGCCAGCACGCATACCCCGCGGGGGATTACGATGGACTGCATCACCGTTTGTTCACGGGCATCCCACATCCAGTAGCCGGTTTGGTCATGAAAAACATCATTATCCGACTTGCGCCTGATAATCTGCCGGTAAAATACTGCAGCAATTACCTGGTCTTCGGCATTTTTTAAATCACCTCCGGCCTCGAAGGTGATGGTTTCATAATACGGGTTTTCTTCGGTGCCGTCCGGCTCAGGGGCAATGTCCATGCCCTTATCGCCCTGCCACACCCCAATTAAGGCCGCCAACGGACCATAATTTACTTCGGGTTCAGTACTCATAATTTTTGTTTTTTATTTGAAAAAATGCCCTGTAAACAAATCTATCCTGCGGTTGCGTTACGTGGAATAAAAATACATTAAAAACCGCCTAACCCGTAGCAAAATTCCATAAAAAAGCCACCCGGAAACTTCCGGGTGGCTTTTACAATTCGGGGTGTTGACCCGCGCTTATTTCGATACCGTAAACGGGGCTTTCACACTCACATTGCCCCAGCGTAGTTCAAGGGCTGCATCCTTATCATTGTCGGAGATGTCGGCAATGTTGATAGTGAACGTTTCGGTGGTGTCGGCCGTTTTGGTGGCCCTGGCCGCAAACCGCATCACATCTTCTTTGGCATCGTATTGGGTACCCCAACTCAGCTTCTTATTGATGATGATTGTCCACTCCTCATCACCGGGAATAGAGTAAAGGCTATAGGTGCCGGCTGCCAGTTCTTTGCCGCCCAGGGTAATCGGATTGCTGATTTTTAATTCTGTGGCATTATTAGCCCCCGTGCGCCACACCTTACCTGGTTTGGCCAGCTTGTCCATCGCCCGGCCTTTAAGCCCCGGGCGTGAATAGGTGATGGTAATGTCGGTGAGGCCCACGGTTTGGGTGAGCACCGATTTTGGGCTTTTCTGTGGTTTCTGGGCCCGGCTCTGGTGGGTAAAACCACCGGCAAGCAGCAAGGCCACCACGATCAGGGTTAACTTTTTCATCCTTATTTGCCTTTAAGTTCAGCAATTAAATCTTCATTGCGCTTGATGTAACCAAAATCACTGTCGGCCGCTTTGGCCTTGGCCAACGAATCCTCGGCTTTGGCAATGGCTTGCTTAATCGATTGCTTGTCGCCCTTTTTGGCATACATCCGGGCCAGGGTGTGGCTATTCCAGAAAGCATTGGGGTTGGCTTCTACCGCTTTGGTCATCCAGGCGATGGCCTGGTCAAGGTCTTTGCCATTGTTAAAATAATAGTTGGCGGCAGCCGCATAGGTATTGGGGCTTACTTTGGTCTTTTGGGCAATTTGCTCCATTACTTCCTTGTCAAAGTCGGTTTCAATCTTAACTTTAACCGAGGTGTTTTCCCAGGCCAGTTCAAGGGCAGCCGCGGTGTTGTCGGCATTGATATCGGCAATATTAAAAGTTAGCAATTCAACCGGCTCGGTAAGCTTTCCGGGCGCAACGGCAACGCGCAACTGCTCATCTTCTTTTTTATGCTTGGCCATATTGCCGCCTATGCTTTTGTCTTTGTAGAAGATCACCTCCCATTTATCTTTGCCGGGGATCGTCAGGATCATGTACTCCCCGGCAGGCAGGTTCTGGCCTTCCACGGTAAGGTCTTTGTTAATGGTGAGAATAGCCCCGGAATTGGCTCCGGTACGCCACAGTTTACCAAAGGGTACCAGGTAGTCATCTCCCGCACCAAAAATTTTACGGCCCTTCATCTTCGGGCGGAAATAATCGATGGTCACATCGGTAAGCCCCACTTGGGTATAAACGCTACCGGCCGGGCTGGCTGCCGGCAGGGTAATTTGGGCGGTAGCCATACTCATGGCCACAACGGAAAGGAGTAAGGATAGTAGTTTGGTTTTCATAGTCGTTTATTTTTTGGTTGTGTACTGTAAATTGATTTGCTTAATTTTCAAAATTAAATGTTGCGGTACCGAAATTAGTTAAAATTTTATCAACGGTAAAGGATTTATGCACAATAAACTACCGGCAGGGTTTTATCGGGGCACAGACGTAGTGGCTATAGCCCGTAACCTGCTGGGCAAGCAACTCAATACCTGTTTCGGGGATGACTATACAGCGGGGATAATAGTGGAAACCGAAGCCTATTGCGGGGCTACCGACCGGGCCTGCCATGCTTTTGGCGACAAACGTACCGCCCGCACCGAGGTTATGTATGCAACCGGAGGGGTGGCCTACGTATATTTTGTTTACGGGTTGCATCATTTATTTAATATTGTAACCAACAAGGAGGGCGCTGCTGATGCCGTGCTGATCAGGGCTATAGAGCCGGTAGCCGGCCTTGAGGTAATGCAGGCAAGGAGAGGGGTTGCCGAAAATGACAAACGGCTTACCGGGGGCCCCGCCCGCCTGACACAGGCATTGGGTATTACTGTGGCCGACAATAAAACCAGCTTGACGGGGGATAAAATCTGGCTTAGTGAAGGCCGCTATTATCCTGGGAATGAGATTGTGGCTACCACCCGCATAGGTGTTGATTATGCCGGTACCGATGCCTTATTGCCCTGGCGGTTCTTTATCCGCGGCAATAACTATGTGAGTAAATAGTTTTGCGGTAATTTTGGCCCGGCTGTAGTGATGGGAACAGTTGTGGCTAATCTATACCTACAGTTAACAGAAAGGGTAACCTACGTATAACCAAGACCGACAGGTACCCTAAGTGATTGAAAAACATAAGGATAAGTAACCGGGATGATATTATAGTAGTATATGTAATTATAAGCTCCTGATTATCAATTAAAAGAATATATAAATATAAATTTGTTTTTGAAGATTGTTACTATGCGAACCTTGCTGATTACCCTGGCTGTTTTTATTTCCTGCGGAAGCTTTGCCCAGGATATTGTTGTAGATGCCTGGGGGCTGAACTCGCCAGCCGATGAACAACTGCCCGTCTTGTCGGCCGATGGCAAGACCATCTTTTTTACCCGCGGCCACCACCCGCAAAATACCGGGGGCAAGGCCGACAAAGGGGACATCTGGATGAGTGATTTTATGGGGGCTGACGGCTGGTCGGAGCCGCAGCGCTTACCGGCCCCACTCAATACCCGATATTTTAACGGAGTGCTTGATTTTAACCGCAACCGCCTGCTGGTTTACGGTAACTACCGTAGTGGCCAGGCCCCGGTACCGGGTATTTCGGTGAGTGATGTGGTTACCTGGCCCGACAAATGGGGCACACCACAACCTCTCACCATACAATACTTCAGCAATTCTTCGGCCAATAACGGCAATGCTTTGTCGGCAGACGGTAAACTTATGCTGCTCTCCTTAGAGTCGTATAAAACCCTGGGGGCTGAAGATATTTATGTAAGTTTTTGGGACGCACAAGCCGGGGCCTGGGGTGAGCCACAGAACGTAGGGCCGCAGATTAACACCCCCATGCAGGAACTGACACCCTTTCTGGCCCCTGATAATAAAACCCTTTTTTTTACCAGCAATGGCCGTGGCGGCTACGGCAGCCGTGATATCTTTGTCAGCCAACGATTAGACGACACCTGGACAAACTGGACTACCCCCAAAAACCTGGGGGAGGGTATTAATACCGAGGGGGCCGAGATGGGCTACCGGTATTACCCGGCCTTGCAGTTGGCCGTTTACACATCTACCCAGGATAGTGACGGCTATGGCGACATACACATTATTGAGGTTACCGATGAAGAAATGAACCAGATGCTGGAAGATGAAATTGTGCCTGTTGAAATTGCCGAGGTGGTGGTAGAAGAAGAAATGGAACCGGCTGCCGGCAGTGACAGGAAACTGATTGTCAGTGGCAAGATAAAAGATTTAACTACCGGAGAGCCGGTGTTTGCCCGCTCCCGGATCAAAGGCTCGGCCGGCTTTGAACAGGAACACTTTAACGACACCTCTTTTTACTTCTCCCTTGCCACCAACCAGGATTATGTATTGCAGGTTGAGGCCGAAGGCTATTTAAGTAAGCAAATTGACCTGGTAAGCAAGAAAAATGAAGAAATGAAAATAGACCTGGCCGTGGAACTGGAAAAAATCATTGTCGGGGCCCGGGTGAACCTTAAAAATGTGCTTTTTAAGCGGGGTACGAGTGAGTTTTTGGCGTCCTCTTATGATGAGTTGAACCTGGTAGCCGAGATGATGCTCAACAACCCTACCATGGTTATTGAACTGGCCGGTCATACCGACAATGTGGGCAACCCCAGTTTGAACAAGCGCCTGAGCCAGGAGCGGGTAGATGCAGTTATCAATTACCTGGTGGAAAAAGGTATCGACAGCGCACGCCTTTCGGGTACAGGTTACGGAGGGGCTAAGCCTATTGCCTCCAATGCCAGCGAAGCCACCCGCAGGCTCAACAGGCGGGTGGAATTTATCGTGGTTCAACAATAAATACCGGCAGCGGGATTTTTATTGCCCGTTTGTCATAATTTCTGGGAAGATTGCCACTTAGGGTTTATTTTAGGCATCAATTTCTAAACTAACAATTATGCGGATTACCCTTCCCCTCTTATTGACCGGCTTGCTGCTTTTTGCCGCCTGTTCGGCCCCCAAAAAAGAAGCTGCCAAA
>JALSJF010000201.1 GCA_026989505.1 Cyclobacteriaceae bacterium | reverse complement strand
TATTGAAAATCAATTTAAACACCGGGCGGGCAGAAGGAGCCGTGGGGTGAAAATGGCGCCCTTTTGGGTGCTTTGGGATACCTCCATGCCCAGTGTATTAGTAGAAACAGGTTACTTGTCAAACAAGAAAGAGGAGCGGGATTTAAACGACCCTTTGTTGCAAGACTACATTGCTTCCGCTATTTTTAGGGCTTTTAGAGATTACAAGAACGAGATTGATGCCAAAAACTAACCCCATAGAAGGTGAAATATTCAAAAGAGTTTAAGGTAGGGTTGTTTGCCATTGCCACGATTGCCATGTTTTACCTGGGGTTTAACTACCTGAAAGGGATAGAGTTTTTCTCGCGTACCAACCGGTATTATGTAGTTTACCAGGATGTAGGCGGGCTGACCAAGTCTAACCCGGTAAAAATAAGCGGGTTTAATGTGGGCCGGGTGGCCTATATCCGGTTATTGCAGGACAATGGCAATAGGGTGCTGGTGGCCCTTGATATCGACCGCGAGGTAATCCTGGGCGACTCTGCCGTGGCCAAGCTTGATGCCAACTTCCTGGGGGAAGTTTCTATTGTGATAAGCGTAGGGGATATTGCCCGGCCCTTGCAGCCAGAAGATACCTTGTACGCTAAAATCGACCCCGGCCTTACCGAACTATTGGTAGAGAGCGCTGCCCCCATTACCGATAACCTGCCTATTTTAATTGGTAACCTAAACGAGTTGCTGGAAGATTTAAAAGGTAGTGGTGAAGAATTGAAAAAGTCCCTGGCCAGCTTTACGGCTACCTCCAATGAACTTAACCGGATTTTGCGCGATAACCGGGCTGATATCAACCAAACTGTTGTTGAATTTAAGTTGCTGTCGCAAAAACTTAATGCTGCCATGGATGAAATCCCACCCCTGGTGGCAAAATTCAATACCATGGCCGATTCGCTCAACAACCTCGAAATGGCCGTTACTCTGAATAAAATCAACCACCTGTTAGATGAGTCAGCCGCTATGGTCAGCGCCATGAGCAGCAAAGAAGGCACCCTGGGCAAATTGATGTATGAAGATTCCCTGTATCAAAACTTGCATAAAACCTTGCTCGACCTTGATTCGTTACTCATTCATATGAATGAGAACCCTAAGCATTTTTTCGGGCCACTGGGCAAGAGTAAAAAGAAAATAGAGAAAGACCTCGCTAAGCAGAAAGCGCAATAATGGCAACCGACTTAGAGTTCAACAAAAACGATGACTTTAACCGGTTACAGGTAGCTGAGTTAAGGTCGAAGGGTGCTAAAACCAAACTTGGCGGGGGCAAGGCCAAAATAGCCGCCCAGCATAAAAAGGGGAAGCTCACCGCCCGCGAGCGCATCAGCTACCTGGTAGATAATAACTCAGAATTTCTGGAAATAGGCCTGTTTGCGGGGGAGGGGATGTATGCAGAAGAGGGCGGCTGCCCTTCCGGAGGTACGGTGGTGGGTATTGGCTATGTGAGTGGCCGGCAATGTGTGCTGGTGGCCAACGATGCTACCGTGAAAGCAGGGGCCTGGTTCCCGATCACGGCCAAAAAGAATATGCGTGCCCAGGAGATCGCCATGGAAAACCGGCTGCCGATTATCTATCTGGTGGACTCGGCCGGGGTGTTTCTGCCCAAACAGGATGAAATTTTCCCCGATAAGGAGCATTTTGGCCGGCAGTTCCGGAATAACGCCCGCATGTCTTCTATGGGCATTGTGCAGGTGGCGGCCATTATGGGTTCTTGCGTGGCCGGGGGCGCCTACCTGCCCATTATGTCGGATGAGGCCATGATAGTGGATAAAACAGGCTCTATCTTCCTGGCCGGTTCTTACCTGGTAAAAGCGGCCATTGGCGAGGAAATTGACAACGAAACCCTGGGCGGGGCCACTACCCACTGTGAAATATCAGGCGTTACCGACAATAAGTTTGCCTCGGATGAAGCCTGCCTGGACTACATAAAAGACATCTTCGCCAAGATGGGGACAACGCCCAGGGCCGGGTTTAACCGGGAAAAACCACAGGCGCCAAAACTTGCTGCCGAAGAAATATATGGCCTGCTGCCGCGCAATGCGGTGAAACCCTATAATATGCATGAAATTATCAAGCGGTTGGTTGACGGCAGCGATTTCCAGGAATACAAGCCTTTGTACGGCAAAACCCTGATTTGTGGCACTGCCCGCATTGACGGCTGGGCTGTAGGCATTGTGGCCAACCAGCGGCAGGTGGTGAAATCGAAACGGGGTGAAATGCAAATGGGTGGGGTGATCTACTCCGATTCGGCTGATAAGGCGGCCCGTTTTATTATGAACTGCAACCAGCGGCAGATACCTCTGGTGTTTTTACAGGATGTCAGTGGCTTTATGGTGGGCAGTAAAGCCGAGCATGGCGGCATAATAAAAGATGGCGCCAAAATGGTGAATGCCATGGCCAATTCGGTAGTACCTAAGTTTACCATCATCGTGGGCAATTCCTATGGGGCCGGCAATTATGCCATGTGCGGCAAGGCCTATGATCCCCGGCTCATCTACGCCTGGCCTTCGGCAAAAATGGCGGTAATGAGCGGGGCGGCCGCAGCCAACACCTTGCTGCAAATCAAAATATCGGCCCTGAAAGCCAAAGGCGAAGAAATAACCGCTGAGCGTAAAGCCACGTATCTAAAGGAAATAACCGACCGCTACAACGAGCAACTCAGCCCGTATTATGCGGCCGCCCGATTGTGGGTTGACGGCATAATTGACCCGCTGGAAACGCGCAAGGTGATATCCATGGGCATAGAAGCGGCCAACCACGCCCCGATCAGCGAACGGTTTAATGTGGGGGTAATCCAAACCTGACCGATGAAGAAAAAGGAACTTAAAGCGCTGGTTTCCTTGCTCGAGGATAGCTCGGTGCGGCCTGAAATCGAACAGAAGATACGGGAACTGGGCACCGAAATTATCCCGTACCTGGAAGAAGAGTGGGAAGCTACCTTTGACCCCGGCCTGCAAAGTTACCTCGAGGATATCATCCACCGGTTACAATTGGAGTTGCTGAAAGAACGTTTGCTGGCCTGGCAGCAGACGGAATCGGATAACCTGCTAAAAGGCATGTGGCTGGTAGCCACCTACCAGTACCCTGACCTGGCGCTGGAGAAGTTGCAGCAAGACTTAGAGCAACTCTATTACGAGGTATGGCTGGAGCACAAACCGGAAGGCCATTATTTTGACCAGATTAAGTTTATCAATAGCGTGATGTTCAGTAAGTTGAAGTTCCGGGGCAATACCCGTAACTTTCATGCCCCGGCCAATTCAATGATCAACATGGTGCTGGAAACCCGCAAAGGCAACCCTATATCGCTAAGTGTGGTGTATATGCTTATTGCGCAAAAATTGGGTATGCCTGTGTACGGGGTAAACCTGCCCAACATGTTTATCTTAACATATAAAACAGCCGATGAGCAGTTTTATATCAACCCCTTTAACCGGGGGTTGATTTTTTCACGCGAGGATATCGACAGCTACATCACCCAAATTAACCTGGCGCCCCGGCCTATCTTCTATGAGCCTTGCAGCCACACCGATATTGTTATCCGCTCGCTGCGCAACCTGGCCATAGCTTTTGAAAAACTGGATGACCATGCAAAAGCCGAAGAGGTGCGCGAACTGCTGGCTTTGCTGGAATAACAGCCTATAGTTCCTGAAAATCTATTTCATGGGTTAGCCTGGCTACCTTGCCCAGCATATAGCTTACCCCGCAATAACGCTCCTGCGACAGGGTAACCGCTTTTTTTATCTTCTCGTGGTACTCGGGTTTGGTTTTTAAGGCGTACGTAATGTGTATTTTGTGATAATATTTAGGATGTTCATCGGTAAGTTCACCGTTGACTTTTACCACAAAATCGGCAAATTCAACCCGCATTTTATGCATTAATGAAACTACATCCATGCCGGTGCAGCCCGAAAGTGATAATAGTACCAACGGCTTTGGCTTGGGGCCTTTATCCTGGCCGCCAAATTGCGGATCGGCATCTATGGTGAGGGTGTGGCCGTCAATAACGGTAGCAAAGGCCATGCCCCCGGTGTGTTTTGTTATAATTTCTGCCATAATATTCTGGTTTTTATTTAATCAAACAGCCAACTGGCCGTGTTTGGTTCACGGTAACATGTTTACCTGCCAGCAAATTAAGCAGGGCCGCCTTTAAATAAGCGTGACTTACATCACTGGCCCGTTGCGGGCTGTCGTCAATGGCGCCCCGGTAAACGATACTAAAATAGCCTCCCTCAGGCTTGAGTACCAGGGCTTCCGGGGTGCGGGTGGCGCTGAGCAACTGTTTGACTTGCTGCTCTTTATCGGCCAGGTAAACCGGCAGTTGATGTTTCCGGGCATACGCCTGCATGGCTGCCACCGATTCTTCCGGCACATAATCGCTGCTGTTGGCATTAATCAGGACAAACCTTACCCCCTGGCCACTAAACGCTTGCATAAGCGAGGTTATGCGGCCAATATAATAACGGCCATAGGCACATTTGCCGCTAAAAAAGATAACGACCACCGCTTGGGCCTTTTGGGTAGCCGCCAGGCTAAACGGCCGGCCATCGGCCACATTGGGCAGGGTAAATCCCTTTATTTGCTGGCTTTTGCCCGCAAAGGTTGCCAGGATCAACAAAATAACGATAAGTGACACTTTCATTTCCGGATATAAATCAAAGATAATGCCTAAGTTAAAAGCTGCTGTTGGGTATAAACCAAAACATAGTCGGCAAAACACCCTGCCCGCATGCGGTATTGCTCATGTTCGTCATCCAGGTCAATCTTGCCCGTAAAGGTCGCTTCATTGCCGTTAAGCGCGAAACCCGTAATCGCCAGGTTCTCCTTAAATAGCAGGCTCTTTCGTCCGTGCAATTTATAAAGGGCCTCTTTGGCCCCCCATAAGATGGCCAGCCTGGTTAAATCATCCCCGGCCAGGGCCAGTTCTTCGGTGTTGAGAAACTTTTTGGCCAACGGTCGTAGTTTGTCCCTTAGTTTTTCAATATCTATGCCGCAAAGCCCGTTAGTCCTGAGCATAGCCACCACATAGGGGGCGGCATGGGCGATAGAAATGGCGGCATTGTCGGCAATGAGGTGGGGTTTGTTGTATTCGTCCGTCCAGATACCAGCAAATGGGATAAACATCCGCTCAACCAGTTCCCACACCAACAGGCGGCCGGCCAGCCACTCGGTCCTGCGCTTGCTATGGGTAATCGATTCCAGGGTTTTCCCATCGCTTACCAGCTTGGGTAAATAGGGGGTAAAAAAGGCCTCCGGTTCATTTAAATGCCATATTCCGATAAGGGTATGTGGATTTAAATGAATAACATGTTGTAAAGGCATGCCAAATGCTGATTATTAATGAGAAGATTTTACTTTTGCTAAGATAATTTTTTACTAATTAATTAAACAAAGTTGTTCAAAAAGTAGCGGAAGTTAAACTTTTTGTAACTTGTGATGAAATTTTATGCGAATTATAATTTAGTGTTTTATTCAAATACAGGCTTGTACCATGAAAATCACCCCACTTGAAATAAGACAGAAGACCTTCGAAAAGAAACTGCGCGGCTATGATAAAGACGAAGTAAATGCCTTTTTGCTGTCGTTATCGCAGGAATGGGAGCAGGTGCAGGACGAGTTGAAAGAGTTGCGGCTAAAAAACCAAAATGCCGAAAAAGAAATCAAGCAATTGCGCGAGGTGGAAAACTCATTGTTTAAAACCCTGAAGACAGCCGAGGATACCGGGGCCAACCTCATCGACCAGGCCAATAAAACAGCCGAGTTACACTTGCGTGAGACCCAGATGAATGCCGATGCCTTGCTGAACGAGGCCAAGTCGAAAGCCAGGGCTACCATTGAGGATGCCGAGATGCGGGCCCGGCAAATCCTTGATAAAATGGATCATGAACTCAAAGAGTTATCGATGGAGTACCGCAGCTTAGAGAGCTTCCGTGATATTATCCTCACGGAATTGCGCAACCTGGCCAACGACACCATCAAAAGGGTAGAAAAGGTAGAGGCCAATACCACCAAGGTTGATTTGAGTTTCAAAAAAAGGGTGGCGGAGGCGCCCGCCTCACCGGCACCAGCGCCCGCAAGGGAAGAGCGGGCCTCTGCAGCAACACCAACGGCCGGCCCGGGGCCGGAAAAAGAAGCGCCCACCCCGGCCGAAGCCCCCAGCGAGGTGGCTGCCAGCGAAGAAGAAAACACCCGTACCCCTACCGGGGAGGATAGCGAAGACTCTTCATTTTTTGACCAGTTAACGTAAATGGTAAAAATTGAGCTCATTGGGCTGGAGTTCTTTGCCTATCACGGAGTTTATGCCGAAGAACAACATGCCGGGAATAATTTTATGGTTGACCTGACCGTTGAAGGTGATTTTTCTGCCGCGGTAGCCTCTGATGACCTTGCCGGCACCGTTGATTATGAAAAGCTCTACAACCTGGTAGCCGAAGAAATGCAGGTACGCTCGAAATTGCTGGAGCATGTAGCCGGCCGGATAATGTCGCGGATTGCCGCTGCCCATCCGGAAATAAAGAAAATTACCGTACGTGTTGCTAAGCTTAACCCGCCCATAAAAGGCCAGTGCCGGGCCACCCGGGTAAGTATGGCCAAAGAGTTTTAAGCCGAAAAATTCATATGAATTTTTCGCCCGCAGGGCTGATGCCCCCAAGGGGTAGGGGGCGCCATTATTCACGACCTTCGTGAGAATAATCCGGGTTAAAAAAATACCGGCCTGCGCGGTTTCCACAGCTCTTCCAGTTCTGGCGGGCCGCCAAAATATTCGCCCATAAAACCATCAAGCTCTTCGATAGTTTTTCTGGACAATAGTTCGGAGACCTCATCCATCGCCTGGCTGCTAAGCAGGAAAGGCATGGAGGAGACAACCATGCTATCCCCCCGGAAGTGGCCGTAAATCATATATTCCTCAAGGTTGGCCCTGGGCTGGCCGGTAATCACACATTGGTCGGGCACATAACTGCCATTTAAGGAGGGCCACAGGTTGTTATAGGTGGCCAGCTTTTGGCGAAAGAAGTGCTGGCGGGAAAAGTAATCCTGCATATTCTGCTGCGATTCCGTTGACATCTTACCATTCATATCCCGGGCACAATGCCAGCATAGGGCATATTCATATACCACATCGGTAACCTTGTGCTCCGGGTAGTTGCGGATGGCCTTTTCGATAAAATAATCCACTTCCCCCGTCAGCAGGTCGGCCTTGCACACCAGGCAACGGGTAAAAGGTTGCCCGGTATCAAAAGCATAAAAGTCTGCCGGAATAGGCCTTAGATGACTATTCATATATTTTTAGTGGAAGGCCGGGGCTTAATAATACTCCGGCTTCAAAAAAGGCACC
This sequence comes from Cyclobacteriaceae bacterium, assembly GCA_026989505.1. GTDB lineage: Bacteria > Bacteroidota > Bacteroidia > Cytophagales > Cyclobacteriaceae > S012-113. The sequence goes on along the minus strand of JALSJF010000201.1, from coordinate 5,860 downwards.
AGGGCCAGGATAATCGCTTGTTTATAATATTCTGTCCGGTCGATAAGGTCGTTGGTAAGCAGGCCTACGGCACCGTTTTTCTGCTTTGAGTGTATTTGGTTAAACACTTTGTCATCGGCATGGCCCAGTTCAAACCCCGACCTTACCAGCAAGCCTACCTCATGGGGCAAGACAAAGCTGGAAGTACGGGCCTTACCTTTGGTGCCGTCCGCACCGATAACTACCATCCAGGCAAAGGCTTCCAGATCATCATCATGGTCTTCTATGCCGCCTTCAATCCCTACCCAAAAATCGGCCGGGTAATGCTCTTTCACATATTGGGCGCGGTTCCTTGCCCCTAATAAAGTTTCATCATTAGACATCGGTTGGTCCCTGACCCCAGAGACCGCTGAAACCCCTTCAACGTCAAACTCTTCATCCGGGAAGGCCGTGGCAAAAGCGAGTTTGGCGCTATTGATCTTCACCGGGTTTGTCGATCCAACAATTACTTTCTTCATGTTAATCTGTATTTTATGTTGTCAATTTGATGAAAAAACGCCCGTTTGGCGAATTTATGTTTGGAGATTTGAATTTACTTATTTTTTACGGAAAAATCACTTTTCCGGCCATAGTTTTTGGCAAAAATTATTCGCGCTCCGGCAGTTTGATATACACCCCCTGATTGTGGGTTTGCAATGGGTAAACTGGCATGGCCTGGCAGCGGTTACTTGCCTCCTGGCCGGTAACAAGGTTAAACCGGTAGTGGTGCAGCGGGCATACTACTTCTTCGTACGGGGTGACGGTGCCTTTGTGCAGGGGTTCGTGCTGGTGCGGGCAGGCATTTTCAAAAGCATGGAAACCGCTGCGGGTATGGGCGATGGTAATTTTTTTGCCGTCAATAATTACCAACCGCATACTGCCTTTGGGTACTGCCTTTGCGGCTGCTGCCGGGGAGTCGAATAGTTTAATCATTTTTAGTACGTAAACTCACAGCCGGAGCCGATCGGGGAGCCGTCCGGGGGCGTCAGAGGCGCCAGCCGTTTAAATTCGTTGGGGTTGGCGGTAAACGTATCTATTTGAAAAACGGCAAACGCCAGGGCGGCTTTCTCCCCTGGGTCTTTAACAGCCTCTAGTTGCTTTGCGGCCCAGGTGCGTAAGTCCGTTAGCTGCCGGTAAGCAATGGCCCGGGCCTGTTCGCTGGCTTTATTGTCGGCTACGAGGTAGAGGATGTTTTTGAGGGTTACGGCATTTACGGCATGGCGTATCTCGCCCGGGTAACCGGTCAACGGCTGGCTTTTCCAGGTAGCCTGCAGGAGTTGTTGCAGCACATAAGACAACCCCGGTTGGTTGGCATCGCGGCTATGGTACTCTACCAGACGTGAGGCACGTTCGGGCCTGAGCAACAACGCTACCGACATGTCGGTAGCGGCCTCGGCAGCGGCAAGGGGGTCAAATGTGAGGCCGGTGCGTATTTTAACCGTCTCCCGGCTGCGCGAATACCCCAACGGCCGGGGCGGGATAAGGCTCAGCAGGTCTTCCCGCAGGACCAGCGTTGCCGGGTCAATAGTTTTCAACAAGGCTTCCAGGGCCTGTTTTTGTTCGGCTGGGGGTACCAGCCGGGTGGGTACCTGGCCATCGCCCCGGAGGGCATAGGTATAATAAAGGCCGCCAATCACTTTGGCCGTGGCCTCGGTTTGGTAGCGATGGAAAAAATATACCGGGGCCAGGGCTTCTTCCAGGGTAGCCATGGGTTGGCCTTTGGCAATATTGCTTTCCGAGAAGTTAGCCAGGGCAATCTGCCGCACTTCGAGTACCCGCAGCAACTCTTCAGCCGCATTGGTGCCGTTATCCCACAGGTGGGCCCGTGGGTGGGCGCTGCCCAAGGGCCGGGCATCCTGGTCGGAAATAAACGATAACCCTTGCTTTTGATAGGCGTCCTGCAATATTTTTTCCAGGGCTTTGTCTTCGTTGACCCCTGCGGGAAAATCCTGATAGCCGTAAGCAATGCTAATCTTGTCCCAGGCACCAATTTTGGTGTCGTAGGCATTGGAAAAATCAAGCTGACCGTCTTTGACGGTAATATAGGGATGCGGATAGTCCATCACCGAAGCCCGCCCATCCATGCTTGCTGAATAATTGTGGGCCAGGCCGATTGTATGGCCTACTTCGTGGGCGGCCAGTTGGCGGATGCGTGCCAGGGCCATCTCCTTCATGGTGTCGGGCACCCCGTCACTTTTATAGGGGCTGAGCAAGCCTACGGCAATAAGGAAGTCTTGCCGTACCCGCAGCGACCCCAGCGTTACATGGCCCTTGATGATTTCCCCGGTGCGCGGGTCCATAATACTGCCCCCGTACGACCAGCCGCGGGTAGAACGGTGTACCCACTGAATAAGGTTGTAGCGTACATCCATGGGGTCGGCATCTGCGGGCATCAGCTTTACCTGGAAAGCATTGATATAACCGGCTGCTTCGAAAGCCTGGTTCCACCAGCGGGCGCCATCCATCAGGGCCGAGCGCACGGGTTCGGGGGCGCCACGGTCGAGATAGTAAATAATCGGTTCTACCGGTTCGCTTCTGGCGGCTGCCGGGTCTTTTTTCTGTAACCGGTGGCGGGCAATAAAACGTTTGCGTAGGGGTTGGTCAATGGGGGTGGCATAATCCATGTAGGAGATGGCAAAATAGCCGGCCCGGGGATCGAATTTGCGCGGGGTATAATTGGGGTCGGGGAGTTTGATAAACGAGTGGTGCTGGCGCACGGTAACCGCTGAAGGTGTAGGGGTAACACTGCGGATATAGTTGCCCTTGGGCGTGCCGGTAAAGGTAAGGGTGGCTTCAAACTCCACATTTTCGGGGAAAGCCTTTATTTGGGCCGGGTAAAGGGCCGAACGGGATTTATCCAGGCGGTAGCTGCCCTGGCCGGTACGCTGCAAACGGCCGCTGACATTGTGGGCATCGCGTAACAAAAAATCAGTAGCATCTGCCAATATGCCATTTTCATCTTCCATTTCTACCTTAAACCCCCAAAGTACCGATTGGGCAAAGGCTTCTTCTACGGCCCGTTTTTCATCGGGGTTGTCCGATTCGGCCCGGTAGCCGTAGTTGGGTTGGATAAGCAACACCTTGGGGCCTACCCGGGTAAACTTAACCACCTTTTCGCTGCCCAGTTGGCCGCGGTCCAGGCCGATGTCATTTGAGCCAATGCCGGCTGCGAGGGAGTTGACATATAAAAACTCGGTATCGAGCTTATCAATCAGCAGGAATACTTTACCTCGTTTGCTGTCATAATAAAAAGTAAAGTAGCCGGTAAATTTTTGCATACCGGCTGTTTTACTGGCTGGCGGGGCTGTTTTTTTCCTGCCCTGGGCAGGTGAGAGGGTGGCGGTGAAGGTGAAAACAACCAGCAGGACAAAAGACAGGTAATAATGGCGCATAATTGACAACGATGGGGTTTGCATTGTTTAAGGCCTTAAACATACAAAATCCTCTGTTGATTGCCGTCCGCAAGGGCATAACCGGCAAATTGCCGGGGTAAGTGGCACCAGCAGGCCTGATTGCCGGTATGCGGGTATTGTTAACCCGGATTATTCACGTCTTTCGTGAAGAATGAAAAATTAATTGATAAACATTTGTTTGTCAATTAATTACATCAGGTGCTTAGACTCTGGCTCAGCGAGTTCCCGGAATCACCGGCCCTGTGGGCAAAGAAATCTTATGAATTTTTCGGGTTAAAACCTCTTCCCTGGCAGCCAAACAAACAACTTTTCGTTACAGGTTATAGTAGAAGTGAAGGCAAAGGGGTATTGTCAGGGGGGGTAACCGGATACCCATTGAAAAAAATAACACAACGGCAGAAGTTAACCTCTCGGGCTTTTGTGTTTATCAATTTTAAATAACAGATTATGGCTATAATGTATTGCAATAGGTTGATTATCAATTATATGTGTATAGTATGCGGGAACCCCTTGGTTAAGGAAGGCAACCGGGTAGGATAGCCAAAAACACACAATAAAGATAAAAATTCGGTTAGGTTTAATTTGGAAAGTTGATTTTTTTTTTTGCATTATAGAGGCAAAATCTAAACATAATAACCATGAAATACTTGCTACAAGCACTTGGTTTTATAGTGGGTCCTTGCCTGATAATAAGCTGCCAAAACCCGCTGGAACAAAACAATAATTTTGCCGGTGATTTTTCTATAACACCGGATAAAGATAGTTAGTTATGAAGTGGAAACATTAACTACGCGGCAAATGGCCGGTGGCAATGTGAATGAAACAGACAAAGTCAGGGCAGTGCCGGTAATTACACGTGATGCGGTTAAAATGGGCATTGACAAGGACGGTAAAACGGAACTTTTTATTGAGAAAAAGAAGCCGGGGCAAAGACTATTGCCCGCGGATGAAATACCTGAAAGTTCATTACCGGAAGTAACCTACTCGCATATTACCAATGGTGTTGGTAAATTTTACGACAGTAACCGCAGGTTGCTCTATACGGCCCCGGTAGAGGAAACAGCTGTTGACCCGGCCCTGTTATACATCAGGGCCGGGGCCAAACCCAATTACAGGCAGTATTTTGACGAGGCCCGGGCTGCGGGGGCTGTTGTAACCGACCTGGGCAATGGTGTTTTCAGTACCCGTATGACCAAAAGGATGCTGGATGGCGATAGCGGGGCGGCTTACCGGCAAAACAACACCGCTGACAATACCTATAATGTAACCATACTGGATACCCTGCGGGGGGTGGCGGTGGCTACGGCAATTTTCAATTTTCAGGATAAGCCCCTGTTTGCCATGTATTATAATTACCGGGAAAATGCCGATGGCGGGTTTACGCTAAATGCCACGCAGCAACAAATTTATGATATTGACCCTGCCACACAAGAAGAAGTAGTAATACAGGTAAACTCAATTTATGAAAACTTAACCCTAACCGAAAATTGATATGAACGCATATATAAAAATTACCATTTTAGTACTAACTTGGGTTATGTTTAACCCCAAAGCAGTAGCACAAACCAACAGAAATGTAGTTTGGGTACATGGCTATAATGATGACCGCACTTTCTGGCAGGGGTATGCCGCCCTTTTTCAAGGCGAAAGACGGATGGTTTCGAATAACCGGGACTACCGGACAACCAATGGCAACGGTATCCCGGAATTGGCCAATCAAATCAATGCCGGCATTACCAACCCGGGCAACACCGTTTTGGTGGGCCATAGTATGGGGGGCGTGGCCGCTGCCGAAATTGACCGCAGAAGGGGCGGGGTACGGGGTATCATTACCGTGGGTGCCCCCCTGGACGGGGCCGCCATTGCCAATGCCGTGGCCGATGGCCGTGTTGAAAACGAAGTAAGGTACGCCATTAAAGAATTGCAGGCCGGCCCTAAAGCACAGTTCTTTATTGGCTATTTGGTTTATAATTTATGGACGGGCAGGAAACTGGGGGAAATCATTGAATCCGGTATAGTGGATGTCATCGGCCTGGACAGGTACCTGAATGATGACGCCCTGACCGACCTGCAGGAAGGTCAAGGGTATATGGGCCAGGCCAACCGCTACCGGGCTGCCACACCCAAGATCAGTATCTGGGGCAATGAAGAAAGCCCGGTACATTACCGGCTGGCCTCCTCGGCCGTAACGAACGGCCAAAACGATACCAAAATCGTAAATGTAACGGCAGCCGCAGCAGCCGTTTACCTGAGTTTTCAGCGAAAAAATGAGGCGGCAGGCGTTATCGGAGTGGCTGGTGGCGCCTTGCTCCTGAACCCCAAAGCAGTGGCCGTTGGCGCCTATGCCCTATGGACAGCCTCGCAGTGGAAACGCGGCAAAGACTACCTGAACAATTCCGGGCGCACCTGGAAAAACCTGATCAGGGCTA
>JALSJF010000200.1 GCA_026989505.1 Cyclobacteriaceae bacterium | reverse complement strand
AGGTTTATCCGTTTCATTAATAAATGGCTAAATTAGGGCGAGAGTGGGCAACGTGTCAATAGGGATTTTCCCCTACCAGCCACCGGGGATTTCCCTGACGCCTAAGGTTATAAACCCATTTTTTTTTTAATGAAGGTCTTTCTGTTTATTCTCCCCTGCCTGATTTTGAGCCCCTATATTGCCGGCAGCCAAACCATCACCAACAGCGGGGAAGGGAAGCAGGCAGCGCTGGACTCGTTGATTGCCAACAGCTATTTCAAGGCCGGGAACAAGGCCGGTGCCGAAGAAGCTTTGCTCAATGCCCATAAGGCCAAACAGTTGGCTGCTGCCCTTACGGAAGCCGGCTATGCCAAGGCCCTAGAATTAGAAGGCACAGCCCTGGTACAACTCGGGCAAGCAACAGCCGGTATTGACTCCCTTGCCAAGGCGGTAGCCCGGTATGAGGCCCTGGCCGATCCGGCCCTGCTGGCCGAAGGGCATTACGCCCTGGGCAATGCATACGAGCAACAACAGGAATATGGCCTGGCCCTGGTGCACCTTAAAACAGCCAAAGACCTTTACCAGGACCGGCAAGATACCGTCCGTACCGGGTTGATCATTAATAACCTGGCCAATATCTACTTTCATACCGGAAAATACGATGACGCCCTGAACTATTATTTTACGGCCGTAGCCTTAAAACAACAAGCCAACGACCAGGCCGGCCTGGCCCGGAGTTACGCTAATATTGCCTTGGTTTACAAAAACATTGGCAACCAGCACAAGGCCCTGGACTATAACCTGAAGGCCATTGCCTTACAGCGGCAGGAAAAAGACAGCTTTAACCTGAGCATCAGCCTGCTGAATGCCGGCAATATTTACCGCAAACTACAGCATTACGACAGCGCTCTGGCCTATCACCACCAGGCCCTGACCCTCAGCCGGCAATTAAACGACAGCATTGGTATCGGGCTGGCCTATTTTAGTATGGGCAATGTAGCCCTGGTACAAGACAACCTGCCCGAGGCAAATAGGTATTTTAAAGATGCCCTTATTGTTTTTGAGCAACTGCAGATTATCAGCTACCGCGTACAAACCTATGCCAATAGGGCCACCACCTACCTGAAGATGGGCAAGCTGGCCAATGCCCGGGCAGCTGCCCTGAAAGGGTTACAGCTTTTAGATGGGGTAGAGGTTAAAACCACCCATCAGTCGCTGGTTGAAACCCTGTACAAAATTTATAAGCAACAAGGCGACTACAACCAGGCCTTACACTACCACGAGTTGTTTATGGCCTACACCGACAGCCTGCTGGATGCGGCAAAATTACGGAAACTAACCCGCCTGGAAACCGACTTTCAAATTAAACAAAAAGACCAGGAGATCGCCTTACTAAATAAAACCCGGGAGTTAAATCGCCTGCAAATCCAAGAGGCCAAAACCACCCGGCTTTTTCTGGTTATCTTATTAGCCTTGATTGTGGTGGTAGCCATCACCCTGTATAACCGCTACCGGCTCAAAACCAAGGCTGAAGCCTTGCTGGCGGCCAAAAATCGGGAGCTGGCTGAGTTGAATGCGGCCAAAGACAAGTTTTTTGCCATAATTGCCCACGATTTACGTAACCCTCTTTCTGCATTTAAGTCACTTTCTGCCACCCTAAGTGAAAACTTCAGCCGGTTTTCCGAGGAAGAGATCAAAGATTACCTCGAAAACCTGAAAAGCTCTTCTACCCAGCTTATCGACCTGCTGCAAAACCTGCTACAGTGGGCCCTGGTACAAACCCAAAGGCTCAAGCATTACGCCAGCATCATCAACCTGAATGACCTCCTGCAGAAAAACCTGGCCTTGCTGGTGCAGAGCGCCCGGGAGAAGAATATAACACTTAAGGCCCGTTTGCTTGACGAGAGCCATGTTTATGCCGATGCCGCTACCGTTGACCTGGTTTTTCGTAACCTTATCGCCAATGCCATCAAGTTTACCGGCCCCGGGGGCGAAGTCTCCGTGGTTACCCGCCAGGGTGAAAACGGTATAGAGGTAGCTATAGTAGATACCGGCATAGGCATGACGGAAGCAGACACGAAAAAACTTTTCGATATAACCCAGGACCCGGCCTCTATTGGCGATGCCGTTAACAAAGGTACCGGGTTAGGCTTAATTTTGTGCAAAGAGTTTGTCGCCTTAAACAACGGCAGTATTAAAGTGCAAAGCCAACCCGGCAAAGGCTCTACCTTTGTGGTTGTGCTGCCCGATAAGCAACTTAAACCCGCTGCCTGATGACACCCCTAAACCTTGTACTGGTTGACGACCATACCATTGTTACCGATGGCCTGCAAGCAATGCTAATTGGCGAGCCGGAACTTAACGTGGTTGGTGCCTTTACCGGTAGCCGGGAATTGTTTGGCTTTTTACAAACTGCCGAAGCCGATGTGGTGCTGTTGGATATCTCCCTGCCCGGGCTTTCGGGTATCGAAATCGCTTCGTTATTACGCCAAAGCTACCCCCGGTTGGGCATCCTGATGCTTTCCGCTTTCACCGATGAGGCCTCAATTACCGGGGCCATCAAAGCCGGGGCTCGGGGGTTCTTATCCAAGGAAGCAAGCCGTGAAGAATTAGTGCAAGCTGTAAAAACCGTAGCGGTCGGCAAGCGGTATTTTGGCCGGGGTATTTCCGAAACGGTGTTTGACGGCTACGTTAAAGGTATCGTAAAAGAAGCCGGAACCCTGACACCCGGCTCCCCGCTGTCGGCACGGGAAAATGAAATTGTCAGGCTGTTTGCCGAAGGGCTAATGTACAAAGAAATTGCCGATCGGCTTAACATCAGTATTAAAACCGTAGAATCGCACAAGGCTAATATTATGCGCAAGCTGGAGCTTAGTAACCTGGCCGGCCTGATAAAATATGCGCTTAAGAAAAACCTTATTTCGTTGTAGCCCGCAAGGTTATAACAGGGCCCGGGCATCCACCATACGGTTATTGTCCGGCCCGGTCATCAGGGCATAATTAAACCCTTTTTGCAGGGCATACCCCCCTGTTTTGCCGTCTTTACGTAAAGCCAGGAAGCCCGCTTGCAGGTTTTTATACCCGGGCTCTTTTTTTACAATCCGCTCCACCGCAGCTTTACAGGCTTCTTCGGGCGCATAACCCTGGCGCATAAGCTCCACCACCAAATGGCTGCCGGCCACTTTCACAATGGCCTCGCCCATACCGGTAGCCGTAGCCCCGCCAATGTCGTTATCCACATACAAACCCGCCCCGATTATGGGTGAATCGCCCACACGGCCATACATTTTAAAGGCCAGCCCGCTGGTAGTGCAGGCCCCGGCAATATTGCCGTCCTTGTCCTGGGCCAGCAGGCCGATGGTGTCGTGGTTTTCAATGTTAATCACCGGTTTGTATTCGGCTTTTTTAAACCATTCCTGCCAGGCCTTATAGGTTTTTGCCGTTAACAGGTCTTTTTTCTCAAAGCCATTGGCCAGGGCGAACTGCAAAGCCCCATCGCCTACCAGCAGCACATGGGGGGTGTCATCCATCACTTTGCGGGCTACGCTAATGGGATGTTCAATATGCTCCAGCCCCGCTACCCCGCCACAGTTACCGGAGGGGTCCATGATACAGGCATCTAAGGTTACATGGCCGTCACGGTCGGGCATGCCGCCCAGGCCAACCGAGGTGTTTTCGGGGTCTGATTCCGGCACCCGCACACCCGCCTCCACGGCATCGGTAGCGCTGCCCCCGTTCTGCAGCACCCGCCAGGCGGCAACATTGGCCTGGAGGCCGTGGTTCCAGGTGGAGATAATGGTGGTTTTACCGGTAGCCGTAACTTTTCTGCCGGCCGCCAGCGTTGGCCAGGGGGCCAGGCCTGCAAGGGAAGTAAAAATAGCCGACTTCTTCAGGAAATTTCTGCGGTTAAACATTTATACTATATTTAATGGCTTAATGGTCATGATTTTGCCGATTTAGGCTTAAATTTATAACAATGAAACGGTTGATTTTCATCTTCGGTATATTTTTTCTCAATTGTTCGGCACCCACCATCACGGCAAACTACGACCAAAAAGCCGACTTCAGCCTTTATAGAAGCTTTACCTTCATGCCGCAGTTAGAAAACACTGCCCCTACCCACCCCGAGTACGATAATCCGGAAATCAGAAAACTGATAAAACAAGCGATTATACATGAACTTACCGGGCTGGGCTTCCGGCAAGCCGGGCCGGAAGCCGATATCATGGTTAAATATGAAATCATTGTCCGGGAAATGGTTGACCCGCGGGTGGATTCGGCTGTAATCTATAAACCCTGGGTGGACACCAAAATAGACAGTTTCAACTATACCGAAGGCCTGCTGGTAATCCGCCTGATTGACCGCAAAGAAGGCAAAATGGTCTGGCAGGGCTCCCTGGCAGGTATCCTCAACCGCAAGCCCGCCAAATTTGAAAAGAAACTGGAGCGCTATATTGCTGAATTGTTTTCGTCTTTGCCCGAACACCGGCATTAGTTTATATCTTTGCCCCAAACCCTTCATTCAACATGAGAAAACATATTGTTGCCGGCAATTGGAAAATGAACAAAACCCTGGCCGAAGGCAAAGCCCTGGCTTCTGAGGTAGTAAATATGGTACATGCCGAAGTACCCGGTGATGTTGTCGTCATCCTGGGGGCCCCGTTCATCCACCTGCCGGCCGTAGTACAGCTTACCGCCAGCGCCAGCAAGGTTTTGGTGGCGGCCCAAAACTGCAGCGAACACGCGGCCGGGGCTTATACCGGGGAGGTTTCGGTAGCCATGTTAAAGTCGGCCGGGGTGCAGTACGTCATCATTGGCCATAGCGAAAGGCGGCAGTATTTCTACGAAAACAGTGAACAACTGGCCAAAAAAGTTGATCTGGCCCTGGCCGAAGGGCTAACCCCGATCTTTTGTTGTGGCGAACCGCTGGAAGTCCGGGAAGAAAAGGCCCATTTCGACTACGTATGCCGGCAGCTTACCGAAAGCCTGTTCCATTTAACGCGGGAACAAATTACCCGACTGGTAATTGCCTATGAGCCTATCTGGGCTATTGGCACCGGCAAAACAGCCAGCGCAGCCCAGGCGCAAGAAATGCACGCCAAAATCCGTGGCCACCTGGCCTCGCAATATGGCGCAGAGGCGGCCAACAACATCTCCCTGCTCTATGGCGGCAGTTGCAAGCCCGATAACGCCAAAGAGCTGTTTGCCAACCCCGATGTTGACGGTGGCCTGATCGGGGGCGCCTCGTTAAAAGCCCGTGATTTTATCGATATTGTGAACTCCTTTTGATGAAGGGTTTATGGGCCATATTTTTGTTGGCGTGGGGGCTTACCCCCATCACCGGGCAGCAGGTGCGGTATTGCAGCCTGCACGGCTCGGTTTATATAACCGAAAACCGGGCCATGGCCGATTTTACCGTGTATATTGAAGACTCGGAAGCTTTTGCCGATTTTCTGGTTTATGAAGAAGATAACCGCCTTTATGCAACCGAGGAAGGCGTTTGGTTTTTTGTTGACGGGCACGGCCTGGCCGATTTCAGCATCTATGTTACCAAGGTAAGGGGCGAGGCCGATTTTTCCTTTGCCTATACCGATTCCCCCACCTTTGCCGGCTGCAATTAACCCATGGAAACCTACCGCCAGCTTACGGTAACCTGCAACCCCGACTACCGCGAAATTATTATGGCCGAGTTTGCCGCCATTGGCTACGACAGCTTTCAGGAAACCGCTACCGGGTTTATCACCTTTGATGAAAACGATGTAGGCCCGCAGGGACTGGAAGAAATTCTCTCCCGCTACCGCGAACAAGCCGGCCTGGCCTGGAAAACGGATACCCTGGTCAAAGAAAACTGGAATAAAAAGTGGGAAGAATCGTACGAACCCATCGTAATCAGCAATCGCTGCATTGTGCGGGCAGCCTTTCATCCCCCGCAACCACAGTTCCCGCTTGAAATTATCATCACCCCGAAAATGTCCTTCGGTACCGGCCATCATGAAACCACCTACCTGATGCTGAAAGCCCAGCTTGCACTCAACCACCGGCAAAAGCATGTTTTGGATGCCGGCTGTGGCACCGGTATTCTAAGCGTTATGGCAGGAAAACTTGGGGCTGCAAGTATCACGGCTTATGATAAGGACAAGTGGGTAATTGACAATGTAAAGGAAAACCTGGCCCTGAATAATGTGGCCGGAACGGTGCTGTTGGGAACGGTACAGGAGTTATGTTTCAGCCAGCGTTTCGATATCATTCTGGCCAATATCAACAAAAACATATTGCTGGCCGACCTGCCGTATTATGCCCGGCTCCTGCAACCGGCAGGCCATTTACTGTTAAGCGGCTTTTATGCCGATGACCTGCAGGCTATTAACACCAGGGCAGCAGAAAGTGGCCTGAAACTTGTGGCCGATAATAGCAGAAACAACTGGGCTATGGCCCGGTTTAGGAAAGATTAACGGCCGGAAAGGCAAATTTTTCTCAATATCTACCGTTTTCTTAGCTAAATACAAGAGCTAAAGTTCTTATTTTTACCTGTCAGGTTAACCCCGATGTCCCGGGGCCTCGGGATCATCGGCCCTGTGGGCGAAAAATTCACATGAATTTTTCGGGTTAGTGGAGGCAGCAGAATTTATGAGGTATAGTAACGCATAATTTAGTGAAAGTCCGGTTTCTGGTTGGTGTGGTATTATGGCTAGGCTATGCAATTACAGCAGTAGCCCAGGACACCGGTTTTACCTATAGCCACGATCAGTTTAGTATTGACGTGAAGGAGAAGCTAAGTTTTGGCGGCAACCCCTTGTCCACTACGATTGGCGAATCCTTTACCGTAGCCTGGTCAACTTTCGGGCCTGATGTGCGCAACAAGATTATTAGCCAGACCAAGGCCCTGGTAGCGGAAAAACACCCCTTGCGGCCTAACCTGGAGAGCTATTTTGCTGCCATTGCCTATGCCGTTAATGAAGAGCACCTCGGTAATGCCGATTTGCTCGACTACCTGAATATGACCCAAAAGGTCATCGACAATTACGGGCGCCAGGATGAGCTGAAGTACTTTCAACGGATGCAGTCGTTTTTCGAGCACCGGGCCCTCTACCATAACGACCACCTTAACGTAGGCATCAGCAACGACAGCTACCGCTTTGTGTACGAGGTTATTGCTGCACCACCCGCAGAAGAGGAACCGGCCGTAAATGCGGAAACCGCTGACGAGGAAGAAAATTGGGAGGAGGAAGACTGGGAGGAGGAAGACTGGAGTGAAGAGGACTGGGACGAGGAGCCGGAAGAAGAGGCCTCGCTGGCCAGCGTACTGGAAGAGCCCGTGGTAACCCGGCAGCCCACCGGCCCTACCATTAAGTTCGACCGCCTTGATATTACGGTTGATGTGGGCTACGACAGCATCAGCATTAATAACACCAAAGGTTCGATGCTGATAATTGAAGAGGTGTTTGTTGGGGAATATGCCACCCTTAACTGGACAACCGTTGGTTTAGCTAAAGATGCGGTGTACGCTAAAATTGGCGGCTACGAACTGGCCGTTAACAACCCAAGGTTTACCTTCCGGGGCGCTAAGTTCGCCTATAAAAATTTATTCGCCCAGCCGGTTTTGGGCGAGGTGAGCTTTAAGCCGGAAAAAACGGCCAACCCGGAGGCCCGCCATTATCCCAAATTTACTTCCCTGGAAAACAATATAGAGGTAAAAGGTATTGTGGGGCCTTATTCTTATTACCGGGGCGGCTTTACCCTTGAAGGCCGGAAAATCAGCAGTGTGGCCAAGTATAGGGGTAAGTCTGTCTTCCGTATTGATGATTCCGGACGACCGAAACTAAAAATTGTGGCCACCAACCTGGCTTTCCACGATTCGAGCATGACTACCGAACGGGCCCGGCTGGTGATTTACACCAAGTATGACTCCATCTACCACCCGGCCGTGCGCTTGCGTTATGACCAGCGGACCAATATGCTTATTGCGCAAAAAGACAAAGGGCCTTTCCGCAACACCCCCTATGTTTCCAGCGCCAACAACATTAACTTCACTGCCGATTTGCTTAGCTGGCATTTAGACCAGGACAGCCTGTACTTTTCTACCTTATTGGCCCGGAATGAAGTGCCGTTGATTTTTCAGTCGAATGAGTACTATGATCAGAATATATTTTCCAGCCTTTCCGGCCTCTACGATTTTAACCCCCTGAAGCTGGTTATTGCCTATGCCGACCGGGAAGGGGTTGATAAGTTTTATGTTGAAGAGCTGGCTGACAAGCGTAAGATAAACATCAAGGTTTTGCAGGGGGCCATGATGTTGCTTTATCAAAAAGGGTATGTTGATTATGACCCCACTACCGGTATTGTGGCCCTCACGGAAAAAGGGCGGCATAAGGGTGAGGCACAGAAGGGCAAAGCCGATTTCGACAGCATCCTGCTGTTGTCGCTGGTGGAAGACGGCTCTAATGCTGTTTTTGACCTGAACACCCAGGAAATCCATATCAATGGCGTGGATAAGTTTTACCTCGCCAAAGTGCTGGATGTATCGGTAGCGGCCGACAGCAACCGGATTACCATCCTGCGCAACCGCGACATAAAGTTTAACGGCACCCTGGCGGCCGGTAACTTTGACTACCGCGGCCGCGATTTTATCTTCCGCTACGACAGCTTCCTGGTAGAAATGCAGCAAATAGACGGTATTGATTTATACGTTACCGAAGAAACCAAAAACGGCCCCAAGCGCAAAAAAATAAACAACTCCCTGTCGGGTATTCCCGAAGGCGGCCTGCAAAAACCGGCCAGGCCGGAGGCGCCCGTAGCCGACAGCAGCGCCTTTGACCAGACCCAACCGCAAAGCCCTGCGGATATTCCCGGCCGTGAGGTGGCCGTTTCGGCTTTGTCGGGCACCTCCGGTATTTTATATATCAGCAAGCCCAACAACAAATCGGGCAAGAAACTCATCCCCAACTACCCGCGGTTTAAAGGCGGGGGCACCGGCTCGGTGGTGTATTTCGACCAGCCGGATATTCTCAGCGGGGTATATGACCGCTCTTTATATTTTACCTTGCCGCCTTTTGACCTGGACAGCCTGAGCGACAGCGACCCCTCGGCCATCAAGTTTGCCGGCACTTTTCATTCCGATGGCTGGTTCCCTGATTTTGAAGAAAAGCTGCATATCATGCCGGACTATTCCCTGGGGTTTGAACATGCCATTCCCCCGGAGGGCTACCAGCTTTTTGGTGGCAACGGGCGGTTGTACAATAAAATCACCCTCGATAAAAACGGGGTGGTGGGGCATGGCTCGTTGGAGTTCCTGGCCACCACCCTTACCTCCGATGCTTTTGTGTTTTACCCCGACTCGGTGGTGGCAGACGGCCTGGCTTTTGAAATGCGGGAAGAAGAGTTTAATGGCATTGTTTATCCGCAGGTAACGGCCGAGCGTTTTCATATGCGCTGGCTGGCGATGAAAGACAGCATGTATATTTCCAATACCGGCTCCCCGTTTAACATGTACAATGGCAATGCCTCGCTTGACGGCTCGGTGGTTATCACCAACAAAGGGGTAAAGGGCCTGGGGCTGTTGAGCACCTATAATTCCACTACCGCCTCACAGCGGTTCACCTTTAATGCCGGTGATTATAACGCCCGTCATGCAACCTTTGAAATTAAATCGGACAACCCCGAGAAGCCGGCCCTTTCCGGTGATGATGTGAAAGTAAGTTTTAACCTGGAGACCAAACAAGCCGATATCAGCCCGGAAGTTGAGGGTGTGGCCGCCATCAGTTTCCCGTATGCACAGTTTAAAACCTCTATTACCAACGCCCGCTGGGACCTGGAAAACCAAAAGGTGTACATGTCAAAACCCGAGGCGGTAGCCATTGAAAGTTCCTATTTTTACAGTACCCGCGATGAGCTGGATTCGCTGAGGTTCAGCGCCACCCATGCCGAGTACGACATGCAAAACCTTGAGCTAAAGGTAAGCGGTATCCCGTTTATTAAGGTGGCCGATGCCAAAATAACCCCGGAAAACGGAGAGGTGCTGATCCTGGAAAACTCCCGCATCGGCACCTTGTATAACACCACCATTGAGTTAGACACCCTAACCGGCTATCATGAGCTTTATGATGCCACGGTAACCATTATTTCGCGCCACGAATTTGAGGGGGAAGGCACCTACCGGTTTATCAATGCCGTGCAAGATACCTTTGCCATTAAACTGCGTGATTTTCATCTGGAAGATTTTGCCGAAGGCCGCAAAGGGCAAAATGTCAGCCAACACTCGGTGGCCACCGGGGTGGTTAAAGAAGAAGACAACCTGCTGATCTCGCCCGGCATGTATTATAAGGGCAATGTGCGGCTGGTGGCCCACAAACGCGCCCTTGAGTTGGACGGCTTCGTAAAACTCGACTTAAAAACCATTGAAGATTACAAAACCTGGATTAAATACCAGAGCGAAGCCGAGCAGCAAGAGGTTGAGTTTCAGTTTGACGAGAGTGTTACCGCCTCGGGCAAACTGCTGAATGCCGGCCTGCATTTTGATTATAACGATTTTAGCCTGTACAGCACGTTTGTGTTTGACAAGCGCGATGAACAGGACGAAGACTTTTTCCGGCCCTCGGGCTACCTGAGTTTCAAGGCCGATAGCAATGAGTTTATCATCATCAACCGCGATAAAGACCTGGGCCTGTCTTATTCGGGCAAGGTGTTTGCCTATAACGAAGACAACGGCAAAATACGGTTTGAGGGGCCCATTCATTTTATTGACAACACCAAAACCATGGGCATTGTAGCCTCCGCCATTGGGGAAGGGGATATGAGCAGGAATGAGCTGTCGTTTGTGAGTTTTCTTACCATGGATTTTAAAATCCCTTCAACCGTTTACGCCCTGATGGCCGATGATTTTGTGCAGGTGGTTGATGAATTTGGCGCCCCGGAGGCTTTGGGTGACCGAACGGAGCTGCTCTACCTGCTGGCCGAAATCATTGGCAACCGGGCGACCAAAGCCTATGAAGAGCGGTCGGCCCAGGGGTATGTGCCGCTGGCGTCCATGTCGCCCAACCTGGTAAAACCTTTCGTGTTTTCAAACCTGAAATTTAACTGGTCTGATGATCAGAAGGCTTTTTATAATGATGGCAACCTGGGCTTGTCCAATATTTTACGTACGGACCTGAACGCCCAGTTTGAAGGTTTTTTCGAGCTCCGTAAAACCGAAGGCGGTGAGGTAATCAACCTGTTTATCAAAGCCGCCCCGGAATCATGGTATTACTTTAGCTACGAAAACAATAAATTGTTTATTTATTCCTCCAACAAAGAGCTGAACACGTTTGTTAAGGAAAAAACCAATATCGGCAAAGCCAAAATCGGGGAGTTTCAATTTGGCCCTTCCGACCTGGGCGAAACCCTGGAGTTTATCAACACCTTCCGGGCGCTTTACTTTGATATAGACGAGCCCTATGATTTACAAGGGGAAGTAGTGATGGAAGACCAAATGAATGAAACAGACGAGGAAGATGAGGATGATGGCTTCTGAAGGATGCTTTTTTAATTTGCGTTAATAGCTGATGAGAAAAACGTATATTTGTCAACCATCATAACCTGTCTGTATGCTAAATCCGCTTATTCTTCTGGGAGGGCTCCTCGCCTATTTTTTGGGCTCCATTCCTTCGGCTGTTTGGTTTGGTAAATTAATTCATGGCATAGATGTACGCGAGCATGGCAGCGGCAACCCCGGGGCCACCAATACCTTCCGGGTGCTGGGCAAACGTGCCGGTACTATTGTGCTGCTGTTCGATATCGCCAAAGGCTTACTGGCAACAAGTTTGGCTGTTCTCTTGCTTAAATGGGGCATACTGGCTGAGGATAAGCTGGTATTGACTAAACTTATTTTTGGCATAATTGCTGTGTTCGGGCATATTTTTTCGGTATTTCTGCGTTTCCGGGGCGGCAAAGGGGTGGCCACCTTGTTTGGCATGATGCTGGGTATTCAACTGCCGGTAGCACTCATCTCACTGGCCATTTTTCTGCTAACCCTGCTTACTTCCAACTATGTTTCCCTCGGCTCGATGGTGGCAGCCCTGGCCTTCCCGCTAATGCTGGCCTTTGTGCCCCGCTTTAATACCGGAGAGCCCGTTTTGGTGATGTTTGGTTTTTTTCTGGCGGTAGTGGTTATCTGGTCCCACCATAAAAATATCAGGCGTATCCTCAACCGCGAAGAAAACAAAACGTATCTGATTAAAAAGAAAAACCACTGACAGGCCGTTTTACCTGTTTCCCTCCACATGTTGCAGGAAAGCGTGGTTGGCCGCAGCATTTAAGCGGGCAACATTCATTACCGACAAACCGGCAGCATCTTTTAAGGTTAGGTCAGCCCCGGCTTCGGCAAAAGCAATGGCCAGTCTTGCCTGACCATTCTTCAGCGCCCAAAAAACAGGTGTCTGGCCGTTTACATCGGGTTGGTTAATGAGTTTTTTGATGACCCCCTGTGGCATAATCTTAAATATCTCCAGGGAGTCGTAAAGGGCCATACGGTGCAAATAGTTTTCGGCCGCACAAACCTGGCACACCGCCAGCAAATCAATGTTACCGCTAATAAGGGTTTGGGCCAGGGCAACACTTTTAAAAGCAATGGCCCGGTCGAAAGCCGAGGTTTTGCCGTCTTCGGTACGCTCATTGATGTTGAGGTCATTATCATAGAGAATAATATGGTCAAGCGCCCGGATGTTGTTATCGTTAAGGTTTGAAGCCAGGAAGATAAACGGGGAAGCGCCCAGGTGGTGTGAAACCTGGTTTAAGTTGGTGTTTTCAATGAGCTTGTCCAAATAAAAGCTGGTAGTGCTAACCTGTAAAACGGCAAAATAAAACATCGAGTACTGTGTTTTCTCCGGCACAAAATAGGGGTCATAGCCCTGCTGCAAAATGTTTTCAAAAATCAACATGCCGATATTCTGGTATTTGTACCGGTAGTCATAGACAAACTCCGTGAGCAACATAGTGGCCGCTGAGTTTTTTGCGGTAGAGGTGAAGTCCACCCCCTGGCGGGCAAAGACAGCTAAAATATGACCCGCCTGTACCGCAGTAACCCATTGCTGGGTGCGGGAATAGTTAATAAGCTGATTATAAACTAGCCGAAGGTTTTTAAGGCCGGTTTTTGCTTTGGGGTTAAGCTGACGGGCATAGGCCGGATCGGCAACTAGAGCTACCAGGTCGTCCACTGTGCTGGCGGGGTTCTTATGCAACCCTTCCACGGCCTGCATAAAGGAACCCTGCCCCCA
>JALSJF010000199.1 GCA_026989505.1 Cyclobacteriaceae bacterium | reverse complement strand
TTCCCGGGGTTAGGCCGAGTGCCTGGACGGTAACATCTTCGGCATCCCAGCGGTTGGTGCGGTAGCGCTGGCAGGCTACCTGGGAGGTGCCATCGGCCTGCCAGATGGCCACCTGGGTACCGGTCTGGGAGCCTTTGGCGCCACCAACATCTACGGTTACGCTGATAATACCGTTGGCCGGTGCGGTAAAGCGGAACCATACATTAAGTTGAGGCCCGGCATTGTTCCAACAGGAGCCGGAATTTAGATCCGGTGTGGCGCCAACGGTTGTGTAGGCGGCATCGGCAGAGCAGGAATTGATAATCGAAGAGACATCGATAGCGTTGGCATAATCATCATTAACCGGTTGGGCCAGGGTTTGAAAATAAAACAATAACCCTGAGATTGTAACAGCAATCCTGGAAAAAGTCATAGCCAAACGAATAGTTATTCAATTTAAATGCCTAAAAATAGAGGATTGTAACCATTAATAGGATAACTTTTATAATTAGTTCTCTAATATCTCGATTTCCACCCGAACATTTTTAATGGCTAACTTGTCTAATTTGTCGTACAGGGGTTTTTTTCCCCCCCAGCCTTTTATTTCCATGCGGTCAGCGCTTATGCCATACGACATCAGGTACCTCTTTATCACTTCGGCCCGCTGAACAGACAACTCCTTGGCGGAGCCTCTGTCTTCAACAATATTTTGATTCAAGGAGAAATAATCTTCTGATCCTTCAGGCATAAGCAGGATACGCCCGGCCGCTTTGCCATTGGTGTGCCCGTGGATCCTGATCTTCAGGTTATCGTTTTCTTTGAGCATATCCACCAGGGTATTCAATTCAAATTTCGAAATTGGTTTCATAATAACCGCATCCTTAAAGAAATAGACGTTATACATGGTAGCAATCTCGCCAACTTCATAGCGCCTGAGAGGGAAATCAACCATCAGCGTATCACCTTTAAAGTACACTTCGGTATTAATAGAATCAATTGGCTGTGCAAGGTTAATGTCTTGCTGTACTTTCTTATAGCCAAATATATTGGCAATAAGTTGTACGGCATGTTTGCCATTATTGGGGTCTGCCACTTTTACCAATTCCAATGATTTTTCTACTCTCAGCAACTTTAATGAAGCAGGGTTGATAATCTCTACGGGCCCTTTAACTTCTTTATAATTTTTGATATAATAAGTGTTGAAAAACAACTTGTATTTACCTTTTTGGTTATAAGATTTAGGGATAAGACCGTCTTTAGTATCCACAACAGCGGCCGGGGATGGCGTGCTTGACACTTTCATCCAGCCCGACTTAACTTTATCGGGCTCGTTGGTTTCACCGGGTTCTGTAGGAACAGGAGCGGGGGAAGCAGTATCTGTGTTCGCCTTAGCATGGCCAGAAGAAACCTGGACCCAGGCAGAACCGCTGGTAGAGGCAGAGCCACGGGTAGCTTCGGGGCTGTCGGTGGCTTGTAAACCCGTACCCGGGGTATTTTGTTGGCCTTGCTTTGCAGAAGTAACAGGCGTTTGTTGTCCGGGAATTTCATAAGGCTCTACTATCATAAACCAGGTATCGATAAACTCTGTTTGCCTGCGCATTTTATTTACATCTGCGGTTCCGTCTTCGCCTGGTCCATAACCTTTGATATAAACGTAGTAGTAGTCTTTTACCGGATGGTAGGACATGCTTACTTCGTATTTGTTCAGGCTTTTTACATAATTGGTAAATCCGATCGCGTTTTTCTTTATACGAAAAGTTCCGATAACCAGGTACTTGCCTTCCGGAATGTAACTCGTTTTCTCCTGTGCAAACGATGAGGTTGTTCCTGCTATCCAGATGTAGCTAAGTAATAATACAATTTTCAAAATAGACTTCATAACGGTCAAGATTATTAACAATAATAACCTATCTATGACCAATTCACAGATAGTGCCTTAACCCGGGGAATTAGATTTAGCACTTTATGCTGACAAATATATAAGAAAAGTACAATAATAAAAATACCTGACCGGTAATCTTCGGTTACAGGCGGTTACAAGCGGTCTTAGGGCTGAATATTATTTGTGCTCGTGCTCAACAATAAGCATTACCACAGTCTGTGCCGATTGGCGCATTTTAAAGGCCACGCTTTTGGCCTCAAAACGAATATCTTTTGGCGGGATAAGCCTGCCCTGTAAGGCATCTTTCACTTTATCAACAAAGTTTCCTGTACCCATACCGCTAATGTGGTTAAATATACCGGTTATGTCGAGGTCTTCTTTGGAGAACAATACACATAAATAATCCGTACCAATGGTTTCATCAATCATGGCCGGGGTGTTTTCATCGGGCACGTAAAAACTGGCAGCTTTCGACAGGGCAGCGCTGGTGTAAGAAGGGGGGAAGAAAGGGTAAATATCGCCTGTTAAATCACTGGCAAAGGCATAGATAAAAGCCGGGCTTTCATTGGTAATGCGAATGGTAAACAAAGTTCCTGAAGGGTATGATTTGGAAATTTTGTAGTATCCCGGGGACAACTGTTCTATTTCCATAGGTTGTTGGTTTTCTACCAGGGTAAGCTCTATGCCACCACCTAATTCAACGCCACTGGTTTTACCGGGAATCACATAAATATCGTAGGCTTCTTCGCTGTATTGTATAAAATCGCCATAGCGGATCCACATAAAGCCTTCGTTGCCCCATTGGGTGCCCCAACTGTTCATTATTTCAAAGGCACCCCCGTATTTGTTGTCATCGTAGCCAATAATGGTTACGGCATGGCCGGGCAGGTTTTTATCAAAGGCTCCCCGCGGTTGCCAGAATTCTTTGGCATAAAAGAAAGAATTGGCCACATGCAGGCCGGCAATAACCGGCAGGTTTTCGTTGAGGGTAGATTTAATGGCCTGAATCTTCTTTAACCGCCCATCGTGTTTATCGTACAGCCGGGCAAATTCCGAAATCCTGTTTTCCCCGGCTTTTTCTTCCAGCTCCCGGGTGACATGGTCCAGGTAACGCGAAGGAAGCTCTATATAGCTCGGGGCCCCGTATTCTTTTAGTGCTTTAATCACATCCAGCAGCGAAACTTCCTCATCCTCACTCCCGGTTGCTAACCTTGCTTTATAATAAGGGTAGAGGGGCGAAGCCGCATTTTTGGTGATAGCGTCCCCCGTCCAGCCGTTTTCGCGGGCTTTAATTATAGTAAAAGCGGCATAACTGGCTGCCCAACCCGCACTGGTGGTAAAGTCTAATTGGCTTAGGGGCTTAGGACAATACTGCTTTAAGCTGTGGGCCACCGGCATGGACCGGGTGCCACGGACAGAAAAATACCGCTTAGGTACTTTATTATATTCAAAATCATTGAACTTAAGTCCTAAGCGGTATTTCTGAAATTGCGCCTGTGATATATTGGGTAAAGAGACTGATAGAATAATTATCAGCAAAAAGTATCTTTTCATATATATTTATCGGGCCACAAAAACAAAGTCACTACCGGGCTCATTGTCGCCAAATTCACCGGCATGGGGTTCCATTTTAAGGTTTAACAAATATCCCTGGAGTTCTTGCAGGGTTAAAATCCTGTCTTGTCCACCGTAGTCACGCAGGGCCTGCAAAAACTTGCGGGCAAAAGGTGAGTGGCCACCCGGACGGCCATCGGCAACATACTGCTTGCCTCCGGAGGTTACATATTTTCTGGTTTTAAAGCGCAGGCGCCTCTCGATAAACTCTGAGCGCGTTATGTCCTGGTACATATCATCGGCACCACGGCTACCCGACCGGGCTACGAGCGGGTCAAAGGTGCCCCCGAAGCAGGCATCCAGGGTGAGGAAGATGTGCTCACAGGGAATATTGTTGATTACCGTTCTTAGCGTAGAGTGTGAAATGTAAGAGGTTTTACCCGGGTCGTTGAGCTTGCTGTCTTTTCCTACCAGGTAGCCTTCGGTAAAGATCTCATCAAACTGGCCGTGACCGGCAAAGAAGATAAACAACTGGTCTTTTTCCTGATAACTCTTGGTGGCGTACTCCCGCAATTTGGCCATAATCTCCGAGGTAGTGGCATTTAACACTACTTCGGTTTTAAAGCCATAGTTGGTTTCCAGTTCCTCGGCAATGGTTTGGGCGTCTTTTACCGGGTTAAACAGGTTGCTCCACTCGTCATATTCATCGGTGCCGAAAAGCAGGGCATAATCGGTACGGTTGTTCATCATGGCGGTGGCCGCTCCGGCTACTTTAAGCACCCTGATGTCGGAAACTTCGACCTCATCCATACTTATGGCCACCACTTTCAGGATATTGTCCCCTTCGCTAAGGGTTATATCCCGCTCAATAATTTTATCATAACCGGTGCCGGTGGCCGGCTTAAAGCCCCTGGATTGCCCAACGAGGGCATCGTTCAGGTAAAGCTCGGCACTTTTAAGCTTACCCTGGCTCTTCACCCCAACTTTTACGGTAAACTGTTTCTCGGTTAACGAGGTTTCATACGTTTCGGGGGTAATCCACGTAATTGTGGGTACAATGCCGTTCAGATCCAACTGGATCGGGGCGCTTCGGGCACTTGTTTTTTGCTGCCCGTAAGCGGCAACAGACAACACAAGTGCGGCAAACATTAAGACCTTTTTCATCTCTTTATTGATTTAATTGACTATTTTAATCCGTTGCCGGATAGAATTCACCACATGTATAACAAATTTACTAACTTATCTACTAAAAGTCCAGTTTTATCCGATTTAATTATATATTTTAACCCTACAGGATAGTCAGATAAATTACTGGTTTAATTTTTAATCACTTTTCCGGTTATTATTTTGTTCACTTCCCCGTTGACAATTACCCGGTAGGCATAAATTCCGTCCGGTACCTCCTGGCCGGAATCGTTATTGCCTTGCCAGGTGAAAACATAATAGCCGGCCTCCATGGCCGGGTTGGTTAAGGTGGCCACTTGTTTACCCATGGTATTATAAATGGCTACCCTTACTTTATATT
Organism: Cyclobacteriaceae bacterium; assembly: GCA_026989505.1. Lineage (GTDB taxonomy): Bacteria > Bacteroidota > Bacteroidia > Cytophagales > Cyclobacteriaceae > S012-113. The sequence continues at coordinate 209 of JALSJF010000199.1, read as the reverse complement.
CTTTACCGGCTTGTGGTAACCCGATATTTATATTTACCTGGTTGGTAAACGGGTTGGGGTAGGGGGTTAACACCTCTACTTCATCGGGCAGCAGGTTGGCCAGGGCGTTGTCGCCAAAGTACACTTCAAATTTGGTAACCCCTCCGTGGTCAAACGAATAACTGGCCTGTTCTTTCATGTTAACCACCGAGAAATGGGTTTTGTCCACC
>JALSJF010000198.1 GCA_026989505.1 Cyclobacteriaceae bacterium | reverse complement strand
TTGTGATTACGCTGAAATAATAACTCAACAGGCCAAATATACCTATTTTTTTACGTTATTTTTAAAGATAAATGAAAATAATTATGATAAAAACCATGGTACCGATCTTTCTCTATAGTTTGTTCAGCCTGTCGGCCCTGGCCCAGCTTACCCCCTACGATTCGGCTTTTCTGGGCAAAAACATCTATCATATCAAGTTGTCAGATAGCAACGGGAAAACAACCACACTCGAAAAATTCCGTGGTAACTACTTGTATGTAGATTTCTGGTTTACGGGTTGTAAGCCCTGTATCGAAGAATTCCCCAAAGCCAAAGAACTGGCCGCCACCCTCACACGTGACGATATTGTTTTGGTGACCATTAGCTTTGATACTAATGATGAGCTTTGGCAAAAGACCCTGGCCAAATATGCCGTGGCCGGAGAACATTTCAGGGTGACTACAGCGGCCAGCCGGAATATTTTTAAAGATGAATTTAAGATTGTTTACTTCCCGTTTTATTGGCTGGTTGGCCCGGAGGGCAACCTTATCCACCCGAATGCCCCGCGGCCCGGGCAATACCTGCAAGACAACTCCTTAGAAAAATTCATTGACGGTCACCGGTAATTTCTCTGTTGCATATAGTTTACCTTTGTCTGCAAAAGCGGCATCTTGATGAGCAAAGGCAAACATACCATCTGGCAACTTCTGTTTCTTTTGGCAACCATGTCCGCCTGCCGGCAGGACACAGCCCCCACGGTTACCATTGCCACGGCCGCCAATGCCCAATATGCCCTGGGGACCATAGCCCGACAGTTTACGGCCGAAACCGGTATCCGTACCCGGGTAGTTGTCAGTTCTTCGGGCAAGCATACCGCCCAGATTAAAGCCGGGGCCCCCTACGATATATTTATTTCGGCCGACCTGAAATATCCGGAAAAACTATACCGTAGCGGGCTTACAACCGGCAAACCGGCTATTTACGCCTATGGGCAGTTGGTTCTATGGACGCTGAATGACACGTTATCGCTCTCACTGCCAGCCCTGGCTAATACGGATATCGACCCTATAGCCCTGCCCAACCCCAAAACTGCACCCTATGGCCGGGCGGCTTTAGAAGCACTCGAAAAAACATCCCTCTACCCAACCGTAGCTGCCAGGCTGGTTTATGGTGAGAGTGTTGCCCAGGCCAATCAATTTATTCTTTCCGGGGCTGCGGTAACAGGTTTTACGGCTGCGGCCATAGTTATGGCCCCGGCCATGAAAGGGAAAGGCCGGTGGCAAGCAGTAGATAAAAACCTATACTCCCCCATTGCCCAAGGGGCAGTAGTGCTCAAACAAGCCCCGCAACCCGTATTAGCGGCCAGGTTTTTTCTATATTTATTCTCCCCTCCTGCCGGGGAAATTTTGCAGCGCTATGGTTACACCGTAAATAAAAAAGCCCCATGAATGCCCTCACCGGAGAAATCACCACCATTGAAGTAAACGGCAACTTGTCGCTGGTAGGGATTAAAGTTGGTGATTGTCACTTTAAATCAATTATCGTGGAAACACCGGACACTTTGCCTTACCTGACCGTAGGAAATTGCATAAAAGTGCTTTTTAAAGAAACCGAAGTTATCCTTGGCCAGGGGCAGGACCTGCAAATAAGTTTACGCAACAAAATGCCGGCCGAAGTCCTGGCTATTGAAAAAGGCCGCTTGTTGGCTAAACTTAAGCTGGCTACCAATGCCGGTGATATTATTTCTATTATTACCAGCAATGCCGTAGAACAGTTGCAGTTGGCCGTAGGTTCCAGGGTAATGGCCATGGTAAAAACCAATGAAATCCTGCTGGCCAAATGTTAGACCTCGGGCCCATATGGCTTACCCTGAAGCTGGCCACCGTGGCCACACTTATGCTGCTGGTGTTATCGGTGCCGCTGGCCTACTGGCTGGCCTTCACCAAAACCAGGCTGAAGCCGCTCATTGAAACCCTGGTAAGCATGCCCCTGGTACTACCGCCAACTGTGTTGGGTTTTTACCTGCTGGTAGCGTTTAGCCCCAACAGTTTTATCGGGGCTACTTTGGCCTCCTGGTTTGGGTTAAAGCTGATTTTTTCATTTCCCGGGCTGGTACTGGCCTCGGTAATCTACAGCCTGCCGTTCATGGTACAGCCCATTCAAAGCGGGTTTGCTAACCTGCCACCTCATCTTCGCGAAGCTTCCTATGTATTGGGAAAATCACAGTGGGTAACCCTGAAAAGCGTATTGCTGCCCGGTATTGCCCCCGCACTGCTTACCGGCATTGTGCTCACCTTTGCCCACACCATAGGCGAATTTGGCGTGGTGCTGATGATTGGTGGTAACATCCCCGACAAAACCAGGGTAGCCTCTATTGCCATATACGATGAAGTTGAGTCGTTAAATTATATTTCTGCCAACCACTATTCCCTGATCCTGATTGGGATTACCTTTATCATTTTATTTAGTGTGCACCTGTTCAACGGTGGGTATCTTAGCCGCTTTCTCCATGATAAACCTTGATTTCACCAAACAACTGTCGGGGCCGGGTGGCCACTTTACCCTGCATATAAATTGCCGGATCAGAAAAGGTGATTTTGTGGCGGTTTACGGGCCCTCGGGGGCCGGTAAAACCACCCTGTTGCGTTGTATTGCCGGCCTCAGCCCCCCAGGCAACGGCCATATTACGGTAGCCGGTCAGCCGTGGTTCAGCGCAAAGGGCAACATCAACCGCAAACCCCAGCAACGTTCGGCAGGACTGGTTTTTCAGGATTATGCCCTTTTCCCTAACATGACAGTTGAAAAAAACATCCGCTATGCCATGGCCAAAGGCCAGGACGGCAAACAAGTTGCTGAGGTCATTGAACTAATGGGCTTACAACAGCTTTTAGGCCGGCAGCCGACTACCCTGTCAGGCGGCCAGCAACAACGGGTAGCCCTGGCCCGCTCGCTGGTCAGGATGCCGCAGGTACTGATGCTGGATGAGCCGATGTCGGCCCTGGACCTGGAAATGCGCCATAAAATCCAGGACTACCTGCTGACGGCCCATAAAAAGTATAACCTCACCACCTTGCTGGTCAGCCATGATGTTGGCGAGATATTCAAGCTGGCCAATAAAGTAATGGTGCTTGACAACGGTACCCTGCAACAATTTGCCGCCCCGGCCGAAGTGTTTTTATCTAAGGAAACCGGGGGTAATTTCCAGTTTGCCGGGGAGGTGTTGTCGATAACCAGGGAAGAGGTGATATATGTGGTCACCATTTTAATCGGCCAACAAGTAGTAAAGGTGGTAGCAGAAGAAAGTACCGCCTCCACATTAAAACCCGGTGACAAGGTATTGGTAACGGCCAAGGCCTTTAACCCTATAATCCAACGACTATGAGCAGCAGACAGGGCCAGGAACAAACCTATCGCGAAGAATGGTTTAATTCGGTATCGCATGGCCTTACTGCTTTAAGTGCTATCGGTGGCATGGTTGTGCTGATCTATTTCGGTGCAAAAAGCAATAAGAACTGGAGTTTGTTCAGCGGCCTGGTCTATGGCTTTAGCCTGGTAGCCCTTTATACCTTCTCTACCCTCTACCATGGCCTGCGCCATGAAAAAGCCAAGCGGGTATTCAATATCCTTGACCATTGCGGCATTTTCCTGCTTATTGCCGGCACCTACACCCCGGTGTTGCTTATTTCTATTGGTGGCCCTACCGGCTGGCTGTTTTTCGGCATCCAATGGGGCATGGCCCTGGCAGGCATTGTGCTGAAAATATTTTACACCGGCAGGTACAAAGGCCTGTCAACCCTGATTTACGCTGTTATGGGGTGGATTATCATTTTTAAAGTTGAGCTGGTGAAAGCGCTCTTGCCCACCGGGGCCTTCTGGCTGCTGGCGGCAGGGGGCTTTGCCTACACAGCCGGGATTATTTTTTACAGCCTCGATTCACGGGTTAAATACGCTCATTTTATCTGGCATCTATTTGTTATGGCCGGCAGTATCCTGCACTATAGTATGATGGTCACCTATATTTTCGATTAAAAGGCTATTTTTATTCATAATATACTGATTATCAATTTATTCCAGTATTCCATGGAATACTGGAATAAAGAATTGGAATATCCCTTTATAACAAAACCGGATTCCCGCTGCAGTACAGCTATGGGGTTTTCTCCAGGGTGGCCAGTAAGAACTTCCAGAATTTCTGTACCGAACTGATTTGCACCTTCTCATCAGGCGAGTGGGCGCCCCGGATATTGGGGCCGAAAGAAATCATCTCCATATCGGGGTAGTTGGTGCCCAGAATACCGCATTCGAGGCCAGCATGCACGGCACTCACGTGGGCCTCTGCGCCATGCAGCTCTTTATAGAGTTGCTGCATTATTTTCACAATGCCGGCTTCCGGCCTGGGTGTCCAGCCGGGATACGAACCCGCCTCGGTAACCGTTGCCCCAAGTGTCTCAAAAGCAGCCCGGATGGCATTAGCCTCGTCTGCTTTCTCTGAATCCACAGAGCTGCGGGTCAGGCACGACACCTCATATTGCCCTGCCTGCACCAGTACCCGCGCTACATTATTCGAAGTCTGCACCAGGCCGGGGATGTCAGGGCTCATGCGGTAGATGCCATTGGGGCAGGCATAAATGGCAGCCAGCAACTGCGCCTGAAAAGCGGCCGGCAATACCTTGTCGTTGGCGGTAGAAGCCCTGGCGGTTAACTTAGCCTCCGGATCAGTGGTGCCGTATTCAACCCTTAGCACTTGGTTAAATTTACTTACCGCCCGCTGCAAGGCTTCGGTAGTGGCTGCCGGCACCGAAATGGCAGCCTTTGCTTCGCGGGGAATAGCATTACGCAAGCCACCGCCATCAATACTGTGCACACGTACCTGCACCTCCTTCGCCAGATCGTAAAGGAAACGGTTCAGCAATTTATTGGCATTAGCCCTGCCCAGGTGGATATCCATTCCCGAATGCCCCCCGGTCAGACCGGTTAGGTGCACGCTAAAGGCAGCAAAATCACCGGCCAGGTCATCTTCCGCATAACTTCCTGCTGCGGTTACGTCAATACCCCCGGCACAACCAATGGTAAGCTCGTCATCGTCTTCGGTATCGAGGTTAAGCATGACTTTAGCAGCCAGCAGCCCGCCTTGCAGCCCTTTGGCGCCTGTCATACCGGTTTCTTCATCTATGGTAAACAGGGCTTCAAGGGGCGGGTGGGCAATATCCTTACTGGCAAGAAGGGTCATGATGGCCGCCACGCCAATACCATTATCGGCACCGAGGGTAGTACCTTCGGCTTTCACCCAATCACCCTCAACATACATGCGGATACCTTCAGTGTCAAAATCAAAGTCAGTGTCGGCATTTTTCTGGTGCACCATATCGAGGTGGCTTTGCAGGGCTACCACCTGCCGGCCGGCCATACCGGGCGAGGCCGGCTTTTTCATGATGACATTACCCACTTCGTCAACCAGGGTCTCCAGGCCCAGGCCTTCACCGAAATCTTTGATAAAGGCAATAACCCGTTCTTCCTTTTTAGAGCCACGCGGAACAGCGTTCAAAGCGGCAAAGTTTTGCCATAGTTTTTGGGGTGCCAGGTTGCTTATTTCATTGGCCATAATGCAGGGGGTTTTAGGTAGATAAAATTGTCTGACAAATATACATCAGGCGCAGCCAATTGCACAGGTTAGGCCGGGCAAAAGCGGTTAATAAATAGCATGTCTGATCAACTCTTTGCGGTACTGGGAGAAAATACTTGATTTAGAGACCAACCCGACATAATGCTTGTTTTTATCGATGACCGGCAGGTTCCAGGCCCCGGTGATCTCAAACTTGTAAATAACCGTTTGCATGGTGTCTTCCAGGCTGACAAAGTCCGGGGGCTGGGTCATCAGGTCTTTGGCTTTAACTTCCTCGTACTTATCCTGGTCAAACATAATACTGCGGATATCATTCAGTAAAATAATACCGTGCAGGGCCTGGTCTTCATCTACCACGGGAAAGATATTCCTTTTAGACTTAATAATGGCCTTCACTATTGTCCGCAGGTTATCCTCGGGGTGCAGGGTTACCAGGTCTTTCTCCACCAGCCGGTGCAGGTTAAGGGCCCGCAGCACACTGCTGTCGCTGGGCGTTGACTGGCGGGCATCCTGGTCGCCATAATTCATTTCCGAGAGCTTGCGGTTATAGGTAAGCACCACATCGGAAGAAGTGATGATACCCAACACATGCTGCTCCGGGGAGTCATCTACCACCAGGGCCTCGTCCATAAAACTGTCGTTCATCAGTTTGTTGGCCTTTTCTAAGTTATCCTGCAGGTGCACCACCGGTATTTGGGTGTACATCAGGTCGCGGGCGGTCTTAATTTCGGTAGTAGGGTCGTGCAACACATGGGTTACATCATCAATATTAAAGCCCCCGAGCAGGGCCCCTCGTTCATCTACCACCGGAAATACCCGCTGGCGGGAACGGTCAACCAGATCGAGGATATCGCTGATGGTAGCATTGGCCTCTACTACTGAAAACTTACGGGTTCTTTTATAGCACTCCTGCACGGTAGTACCGGTAATAATCTGCGGTGAATAGCGGCCAAAGTGTGCTTGCGAATGGTTCATATTGGGCACCTGGCTACGGTAAATACTCCATTTACGGGCAATAAAATAGGTGATGGTGCACACCCACATGGTAGGCAGCAGCAATTGATAGTTACCGGTAAGTTCGCTTACCATGATTATGGTGGAGAGGGGGGTATTGGCAGCCGCGGCAAAAAAACCGGCCATGCCCACGATGGTAAACGATACCGGGCTAACCACTACCGAGGGTATTATTTTTTGAAACATAAAGCCTACCGAAGTACCCAGCGTACCCCCAATAACCATTGACGGGCCAAACACCCCGGCACTGCCCCCGGAGCCAATGGTGAAGGAGGTGGTAAGTATCTTTAAGGCCCCAACGGTAAGCAACAGGACTACGCCAATGTTCTCAACCCCATGGGTAAACACCTCCTGCAAAATACCATAGCCACCCCCCATGATATCCACCACATAGGTGGTGTCGTTTAACAGCATGATCATGGTAAAGCCCAGCAGGCCGGTTAATCCCCCCCCGATGGCCGGTTTAAAGATATTGTTGATTTTCAGTTTTTTGAATAAATCGTTTACCCCATAAAACACCTTGATATAAAGATGCACCACCAGGGCCAGAAAAATTGCCAGGATAAGGTAAGGCAACAGTTCTTTGGGCGAAGAAAAACCCACGGCAGCCGACTCGATAAACATGTGGTGCCAGCCGAACATCATGGAATATACCGTGTAGGCAATAATGGAGGACACGGTGGAAGGCAGTAATACTTCAGCCTCTATTTCCGGGTCGGAATAAAGTACCTCAGCCGCAAAGATAGCCCCGGCCAACGGGGCATGGAAGATACTGCCGATACCGGCCCCCATACCGGAAGCCATCAGCCACCTGCGGGTGCGGGTGTTAAGCCCGAGTTTACGGCCCAAAAAGCTGCCAAATCCCGCTCCGATCTGGGCAATAGGGCCCTCCCGGCCACCACTGCCCCCCGTGCCAATGGTAATGGCCGAGGCCAGGAGCTTTACCACCGGTACCCTGGGTTGGATAATGCCCCTTTTTTTATGGTACGCCTTAATCACCTCATCAGTACCATGGCCTTCCGCCTCCGGGGCAAAGGTATATACAAGCCAACCGGCCAGCAGCCCGCCCAGGGTAGGAATAATAATAATCAGATACGGGGTAAAACTTCCCGTGCCGAGATGAAACAATTCGGTTTCACCCCCGGGTGCCAGGGGGGTAAGCCCCATAAGCCGGCCAAACGACACCTGCCGTACCAGCGACAACAACAATTGAAACAAACCTGCTGCCAGCCCGCTTACCACACCAATTACACTGCCGTAAATAAGCCATTTCCCGGCCAGCATAAAATCGAATTGCTCGCGTAAATATTTGGTGCTGAACAGTTTGTTTATCTTCATGCGTAAGGCACTGCCGGATTATTACCCAATAGTAAGCAAACTGCAGCTTTAGCGGAATAAAAAGAGGAAATAATGCAGGCCAGTTAAGCTACACTCAATAAAAATGGAGGTGGGGGAATCTGGCAGGAAGCGAAAAGTACAGTTTGCTACACCTTCCTTACCCGGCCGCGCCTCGGGGCCATATTAGGCAGCTTCAGCTTCAGGGTAGTGCCTTTGTCAACCTCCGACTCCAGGGTGATGTTGCCCTTTAATTTATCTACCGTTTCCTTCACAATATACAGGCCGAGGCCGGAGCCGGCATTAGTGTCGGTAGCGCGAAAGAACATTTTAAATACATCTTCCTGGTATTTTTTATCAATACCCCTGCCCTTGTCGGAGATATTGATTTTGGCATGGCCGTTAAGCACTTCAACATCAATATCAATTTCGGTCCTGCCAGGCGGGCTGTATTTTATAGCGTTGCTGATGATGTTATTGAAAATCACCTTCATGCGGTTGGCATCGGAATAGAATTCTTTTTTCTGTTGCAGGTGCAATTTGGGCCTGGGTGGCCGGGTGTTGGTAGAATATTTTACATACGCAAAGGTTTCTTCTACCAATTTCTTGAAATCAATCTTCTGCCGCTTAGGTTTCACCCGGGCATTCTTGGTCAGTTCGATTATATCTTTGATGAAATTGTCCTGGGTTTTGGCACTCTTTTCAATCTGGTCGATGCAGGCCAGCATATTCTCCAGGGTATTATCGTGCTTGGCAATATTGACCAACCCCAGGATTGACGAAATAGGCGCCCTGAGGTCATGGGAAACCTTGTAAACAAAATTATCCAGCTCTTCGTTGGTTTTGCGCAGCTCCATGTTAGATACCCTGATTTTCTGTTCGGTTCTTTTTCGGGTTTTGATCTCCTCATCCAGTTCTTTGGTACGTTCAACCACCGCTTCCTCCAGGTTTTCGTTAAACTTTTCCAGCTTCCGCTTAGCCTCGGTACGCTCATACACGGCAGCCGAAAGTATTACCGTGGTTACGCCAATCACAATCACAAACAATTGCAACAACAACAAAGAGTTTTGCGGGTCGGCCAGCACAAAGGGGCCCGAGCCATGCACCGAAATATAGACCGAATATAGCGAGATAACCAGCACCACGGTAGCCGCAGCCTGGATACTTGAGCGAAAGGCCACCCACAGTAAGAACGGGATAATCAAAAACGGGAACGACCGCTCCAGGGCCATGGATAAGTCGGGGCTGTTCATGACAAACAGCAGGGCCACAATGGCCATCGTAAAAAAAGCGGCTTCCGAAACACTGAACCAGCTAAGGCGCCAATGGGTTTTGCCCTTAACGAAGGATAAGATAAAGTTGGTAAACAACCACAGGCCGCTGACTTCTGCCAGGTAATTAAACAAGAAAGATTCGCGGTCAAAGTTTTGACCGGTAAGCCAGGTGTCGTTAATACTCAGGGTAAACACCAGTGAACCAATCAGGGCAACCAGCAAGGTGATAAAAAGAAATTTAAAAGTATTGGCAGTACGCTCGAACGGAGTACTGTCCTTGGTGATCAATATATTATATAGTTTATAACCAACCAGGGTTTCCACCACATTGGCCACCGATATACCGGTTACGGCCAACACGGCATTAATGTTCATGGTTACATCCTGCTTAATAAAAACAATGGCATAGGTAATAAGGGAGCCAATAAGGATTCCCGGCCAGATACGATAACCCAGCAGAATCATCATCGCCAGGGCTACTCCGCTGGCGGGCCATACAGGATAATTGCCAATACCCGGGTAGGCCAACCACAAGCCTACTTGGGCAGCCGCAAGGTAGAGTACGGTTACCGCTATGATGCGTAAATCATTATTGCCAACCAGCGAGGCTATAGACCGATCTGATTTCATTTAAATAATTGCTATATAGAATGGGTACAAACCGCTTTTTATGAGCAAGTTAAGAATTTTTAAGTAGGGCGATAAGATTTGGGGTAAAAATTTAACTTTTCCCATCTTAAAATATCGGAATAATTATATCCTTATCCATATTTTTCCTATTTGCCCTGGCTTCCGGCTTAAAATAGGTTAATTTGTTATTTTTGTTAAAAACAATAGCCGGCTATGCTGCGATACGTTTTAAGTTTAGGGTTGCCTTTTTTACTGCTGGTTACCTCATATGCCCAGGTAGAGGTAAGTGGGACAATTGTTGATAAAGTAAGCCAAACACCCCTGGCGGGAGTTAATATTAAGCTAAAAGACAAGCTGGTGGGCACTGTCAGCGATACGCATGGAAATTTTAAACTGGTTACCCGGGAATCTGCCCCTTTTGAACTGGTAATTTCGATGGTTGGCTTCCAAACCCGGCATATTACCATTGAGCGGAGTATAGCCAATCTGAAAATTGCGCTGGCAGAGCAGGTTTATTTTGGTGAGGAGATAGTAGTTTCGGCTTCCCGTATTCAGGAAACTGTGTTGCGTTCCTCGGTTTCGGTAGAAAAACTTGACATCCGGCAAATCAACGCCTCAGGCGCACCTAACTTTTATGATGCCCTGGCCAATATCAAGGGCATTGATATGAATACCCATTCGTTATTGTTTAAATTCCCTAATTCCCGCGGTTTTAATGGTGAAACCAATTACCGTTTCAACCAATTGATTGACGGCATTGACAATGCGCCTCCGGGCCTCAGCTTTGCGGCCGGCAATATTAATGGCTTGCCACAAATAGATGTTGAAAGTGTGGAAGTGATTATGGGGGCTTCTTCGGCTTTGTACGGGCCGGGAGGCATGAATGGCACTATGTTGATAACCAGCAAGAACCCTTTTGAGTACCCCGGCCTGAGTGCTTCTGTGCAAACAGGGGTAATGAATATCAACGCAGCCAGCAACTTCCCCTCTCCCATGGTAGATGCCAACCTGCGCTACGCCAAATCATTTAACAATAAGTTGGCCTTTAAACTGGTGGCCGGATACCTGCAAGCCACGGATTGGGCCGGCAATGACTATCGTAACCGGGCCGATATTGACAACCCTGCCATCGACCCTTACTTAAATCCCGGATATGACGGGGTAAATGTATATGGCGATGACATAATTGTACCGGTAAACCTGCAAGACTATGCCGCCCAAATAGCCGCAGGTGTTGCCCAGGCCCAGGGCCTGGTGCCGGGCACCCCCGAATATGCGGCTGAAGTGCAACGGGTAACCAGCCTGGTGCCCGATCAACTGGTAACCCGTACGGGTTATAAAGAAGCTGAGCTTTATGACTATAACACCTATAACTTTCGCAGCCGCTTATCATTCAACTACCGGATTAGCCCCGACCTGGAAGTTGAGCTTCAGGGCGCTTATACTACCGGCAGCAGCATTTATACAGCTCAAAACCGGTTTGCCCTGAATGATTTTGCCGCCAGCAGCGCCAAAGTGGAATTACGCAGCCCTGATTTCTTTGTCCGTGCCTGGGCCGTAAAAGAAAATGCCGGCAAAACCTTTGACCTGGGCAGTTCTGCCCTGCGGCTTAATGAAGCCTGGAAGCCAAGTGAAGACTGGTACAGCGACTATATTCAATCCTTTGTTACCAATTATATCTACCCCGGTTTTATTCAAAACGATTTACAATTGGCTTATTATTATGCCAGGGTAGCTGCCGACAACCGCACCCCGGAAGGTAGCGTGCAAAACCCTTTACAACCGGCCAGGCCCTTGCCCGGCACCCCTGCATTCGAGCAACTCTGGCAGGAGATAATCTCCAGGCCGGCCAATGAAGGGGGAGGCCTGGTTGTTGACAAAAGCAGCATGTACCACGTTGAAGGCATGTATGATTTTTCGCGATTTTTTAAGCATACCAAAATCCAGGTGGGGGTCAGCAACAGGGTTTATAATATAAATTCAGCGGGTACCGTGTTTTTTGATACACCCGGAAACCCGATAAGGCAAAACCAGTTCGGGGCCTTTGGCCAGGTCATCCAGCCCTTTTTCAACGAACGGATAAATGTCACCTTATCCGGACGTTATGATAAGAATTCAGAATTCAAGGGCCAGTTTACCCCCCGGATGTCGCTGGTTTATTCATTGGATAAAGACAAAACCCATAATGTTCGTGCTTCGGCCCAGACTGCCTTCCGCTTTCCTTCCACACCCGACCAATGGGTTGACTTATCCCTGGGGCAAATCAACTTAAATGGTAATCAATTTAACTTCAGGGTACTTGGGGGCAACCGGCAAGTTCTGGATGCCTATGGCCTGTACAACGGCAATGTATTTGCTTTATCCGGCAATAACCCTTTCACCGGGGTACCCGAAAACGAACCCTACCAATTGCAAGTTTACCGGCCGGAAACGGTAAAAACTATGGAAATAGGGTACAAAGGGCTATTCTTTAACAAGCTGCTTTATATTGACACCTACTTTTTCCATAACACCTACGATAACTTTATTGCCCGTCAGGCGTTGGTGCAAAACCCCGGTAGTGTCAACGAAAGCAGGTACATCACCAGCATAAGTACCCGGAACCCGGTGATCACCTACGGCTGGGCCATCGGGGCTGATATGATGATGCCGGGAGGCTTCCTGTTGAAAGGAAATATTATGAACAACTCCATTGACCTGGGCCAAAATAATATGGCCGGGTTCCAGTCAAGGTTTAACACCCCCCCTTACAAAATAGTGGTTGGCTTAAGCAACTATCACATATTCACTAACTTTGGCTTTAGTGTTTCCTGGCGCTGGCAGGACAAGTTCAGGTGGGAGTCGGATTTTGGCAGCAGTGAAATACCAGCCTACAGTACCCTGGATGGCCAACTTAGCCTGAAACTACCCCAGTGGTCTTCCGTGGTGAAGGTAGGCGGCTCTAACCTGTTGAACCAATATTATGCCACCGGCCTGGGCAACTCTACCATTGGCGGTATCTACTACGTAAGCGTTACCTTTGACGAGTTTTTAAATTAATTTATCCCTGTTTTCCGGAAAAAAAAGACCTGGCCATTGCGGTGACCAGGCTAGTGGTAAAGATGGCCTTTATTGCCTGTACCCCTTACTATACAGAAATGTAAAAGCAAGTTTATTCTCCCTCACAATTCTTTATCTTTGCTTTTTAGCCCGATTATTGATACTATCCCAAAAAGTGTGTAAAGCAAGATCTCCAGAATTTATAATTTTGGAAAATCTACACTTTACACAAGGGCAAGTTACGGAAATTTTAGCTGATATTGCGCAACAGGCAGATAAAACGTATAACACTTAAATAAATTTAAGATGATAATACATAAGATAACGTTGGCCTTTTTGATTCTACTTCTTTTCCCATGCCTGGACACATATGGGCAAAAGATAAGATACAAA
>JALSJF010000197.1 GCA_026989505.1 Cyclobacteriaceae bacterium | reverse complement strand
TGATGACGATCCGTTCAGGGGCTATTCGCTCCTCGCCAAAGCGGTACAGGCCAATCCGGGATCGCCCCTGTTGCTGAAAGCCTATATTTTTAAGGCCCTTGATGTTGGCCTGGAACAGTTTGCCGAAAAGGCGATGTATGAATACCGGCAACGGTTTTCCGGCCAGGCTTATATGCTGCTGAAAGCTGAATATGATAAAAAAGTGCAAGCGCTAAATAGTTTTACTGAAGATGAACTTCTTGAATGAAAGACCGTTAAACCTAGTAGTATTTGGATTAATTTAATTTATTCGTTGTTTTGTAACAAAAGCAGGGCAAGGTTAGTCCTATAATTGTGTCTAAACTCAAAATAGTAGCTAAAACAACCAGGCAATGACAAAAATCATAGAAACCACCGAGATTTCGCGGATGTATAAAATGGGTACCGAGATAGTCCATGCCCTGCAAAGTGTTTCCATTACCATAGACAAGGGGGAGTATGTGGCTTTTATGGGCCCTTCGGGTTCGGGCAAATCTACGCTGATGAACATCATTGGTTGCCTCGACACCCCCACCAGTGGCACCTATATTTTAAATAACCATGATGTCAGCCATCTGACCGAAAATGAGTTGGCGGAAATCCGCAATAAGGAAATCGGCTTTGTCTTTCAAACTTTTAACCTGCTGCCCCGGGCCAGCGCCCTGGATAACGTGGCCCTGCCCTTGATCTATGCCGGTTATGGGAAATATAAACGCGAGGAAAAAGCCATGCAGGCCCTGGAAAATGTTAACCTGGCCGACCGCGCCCACCATAAGCCTAATGAGCTTTCGGGCGGGCAGCGCCAGCGGGTGGCCATAGCCCGCGCCCTGGTAAACGATCCCAGTATTATCCTGGCCGATGAGCCCACCGGTAACCTCGATTCCAAAACCTCTTATGATATCATGGACTTGTTCCAGGAACTGCATGACGAGGGCAATACCATAATTATGGTAACCCACGAAGACGATATTGCCCATTATTCGCACCGGATTGTACGTTTGCGCGATGGCCTGGTGGAAAGCGATGAGGTAAATACCGATATCCGGGCTACCCGTAAACCAGAACCTATTTAGCCGGTAATGAAAATCTACACCAAAGGCGGTGATCAGGGCTCTACCTCCTTATGGGGCGGTAAGCGGATATCCAAAGCTTCCCTCCGGATTGAAGCCTACGGCACGGTAGATGAATTAAATGTGCATATCGGCCTGATCAGGGATGTGGTTGGGGATGAGGTGGCCAGCCGCGAGCTGGAGGAAATCCAGAAGCAACTTTTTACCTTTGGCGCCCACCTTGCTGCCGACCCGGGGAAAAAGGGGTTGAAACTCCCCGTACTCCACGAGGCGAAGGTAACGGCCCTGGAGGCCGCCATTGACCGGATGGAGGCCGGTCTGCCGCCCCTGAAATCTTTTATTCTGCCCGGGGGGCACCCTAATGTTTCGTATTGCCACCTTGGCCGGGTAGTATGCCGCAGGGCTGAGCGCCTGGTGGTGGCTTTGCATGAAGCCGGTGAAGTTAACCCGGCCATCATCGTGTACCTCAACCGCCTCTCCGATTACCTGTTTGTCCTGGCCCGCCTGGTAGCCAAAAAGGTTGGCGCCAAAGAGCTGCCCTGGCACCCCGAAAATTAGTTTTCACGCGGCTTTTTTTGTACTTTTGCCTTGTTATTAAAGCACTGCAAATTATGGTACATACGTTAGATATCCGGGTAGAAAAAGTGGCACAGTCAAGGGTTGCGGAAATGGATTTCCATAACATAGATTTTGCCAGGCAATATGCTGATCACATGTTCATTGCCGATTATGATGGTAACGAATGGCATGATTTCCGTATCGTACCCTATGGCAATATCAGTATCAGCCCGGCCAACCCGGCCATCCACTACGGGCAGTCTGTTTTTGAAGGCCTGAAAGCCTATAAAAATGCGGCCGGGGAAGTATTGATCTTCCGCCCGCACAAAAACTTTGAACGGATGAATATCTCCGCTGAGCGGATGATGATGCCGCAGTTGTCGGAGGAAATATTTATGGAAGGGATGCGGGAACTGATAAACCTTGACCGTGACTGGGTGCCTGATGTGGCGGGCACCTCCTTGTATATCAGGCCATTTATGTTTGCCACCGATGAATATATAGGCGTCCGCCCTTCCGATACCTTTACTTTTATGATTATTACTTGCCCGGTGGGGGCCTATTATGCCCGGCCGGTAAAGGTGAAAATTGAAGAACATTATACCCGGGCGGTAAAAGGCGGTACCGGCTTTGCCAAAACGGCCGGCAATTATGCGGCCTCGCTGTACCCGGCACATCTGGCCCAAAAAGAGGGCTACGACCAGCTGATCTGGACAGACGGCCAGTTTCATAAACTTATCGAGGAATCGGGTACCATGAACATCATGTTTGTTATCAACAATACCCTGATTACCGCCCCTGTGGGCGATACCATTCTTAACGGCATCACCCGCGACAGTGTGCTGGAACTGGCCCGCGACTGGGGCATGAAGGTTGAAGTGCGGCCGCTGGAAGTGGAAGAGCTGATAGCCGCTATTGAGGATAACCAGTTACAGGAAGCCTTTGGCGTGGGTACGGCCGCCACCATCGCCCATATAGAGGTTATTGCCTATCGTGGGCACGATTACCCGCTTGACCTGGGCAGGCGGCAGTTCTCGGCAAAGGTGCTGGATGCCCTGAATGACATCCGCTACGGCAGGGCCGAAGATAAATTTGGCTGGAACTACCGGGTGTAAGGGCAGCTTCTTTTAGGGGTAAGGTATATTTTTTCGGGTTAACTTTGCCGGGTGAATTATTTAGCACATGCATATCTTTCGGGTGATGATGATGATATTCTGGTAGGCAATTTTATTGCCGATGCCGTAAAGGGCAAGGCCGTGGATACGTTTAGCGGTGGCATACGCAGGGGTATCGTCCTGCACCGGTTTATTGATGAATTTACCGATCATCACCCGCTCCACCGTGCCAGCCGCACGAAGCTTACGGGTAATTACGGCCATTATGCCGGGGTGCTGGTTGATATTTTCTATGATCACTTTCTGGCCAAAAACTGGCAGGTTTATGCCACAGTGCCGTTGCCTGAGTTTACCGCCAGGGTTTATGCGGTGGTGCATGCCCAGGATGAAATTTTGCCGGAAAGAATAAAATATATGCTGACCTACATGGTGCCGCAGAACTGGCTGCTTAATTACGCCCACCTGAAAGGAATTAAAAAAGTGTTGCGCGGCATGGCCAACCGCACTAAGTTTGACTCGCAGATGGAACATGGGGTGGAAGATTTGCAGCGGCACTATACTGATTTTGAAGCGGAGTTTACAGATTTTTTCCCCGAGTTAATCGATTTTGCCCGGCACAAAATGACTACCTTATCATGATCGTATCTAAACCCAAAAAGCAGGCACTGTTTGCCATAGGCATGTTTATGCTGATTTGCTTCAGCCTGGGAGGTTATAATTTATCCCTGATTTTACAGGGCAGTACCTGGTGGTTTAACTACCTGATGGCCGGGATTTTTTTACCGGTTGGGCTGGTACTCCTGCTGCGGCAGTTAGTTAACTATAAGGTAATTTCGGTGGGCAATGACAAAATTCAGGTTTGGTACCCCCTGCGGTTTCGTGTTCTCCGGATGCCGTTGCACCAACTGGAATACTGGCAAGAAACCATCATTCAGACCAAAACCGGCATTTTTAAGCAACTGGAGCTTGTGTTTCCACAGAAAACCATTAAAATGAGTTTTCAGGAGAACACACGCTATCAGGAAGTGGTAAATTATTTCAAAAAGAAATTGGCAAAAAAGCGCAGGAAATAGCTATGATTGCACCGGAAAACGGGCAGTGTGAAGAAAGAAGGGGCAACCACAGGCGATAAAATGATCAACAGATGAAAGCAGCACTGATCGTAGGTTTAGGCGGCTTTGCCGGCAGCATTTCACGGTATTTAGTGCAAACGGCCCTTGTTAACCGCTTTATTACCATTTTTCCGTTGGGGACTTTCAGCATCAACCTGTTGGGGAGTCTGATTATCGGCCTGGTCTTCGGCCTGGCCGAGCGCTACAGTTGGCTGACCCAGGAGTGGCGCCTCTTCCTGGCCATTGGCTTTTGCGGCAGTTTTACTACCTTTTCCACCTTTGCTTTTGATAACCTGCAGATGATCCGTGATGGCAACTTCTGGCAATTGCTAGGGTATATTGCCTTGAGTGTTATCCTCAGCCTTGGCCTGGCGGCTGCCGGTTATTTTCTGGCCCGTCCGTGAGGGGCTCAGGCCAGCGGGGTTTCAAACAGGGCGTCAATCTTTTTTTCCAGGGCAGTGGCCACTTCGGCATCTTTAAAAGCGTATTCGTTGGTTTTACGGCTGTACGCGTAGTCTTTACCCCATTCGGCAAAGTTCTCTGCCAAAGCTTTCACCGCTTCAACGAGGTATTGGATTTCCTCATCGGTCATGGTAGGGTGGATGGACAAACGTATCCAGCCCGGTTTGGCCGATAGATCACCGAGGCTTATGGCTTCGGTGATTTTATCGGAGGTTTCCTGGTCAACATGTAACAGAAAATGACCATAGGTACCGGCACAGGAGCAGCCGCCCCGTACCTGGATACCAAAGCGGTCGTTGAGTAACCTTACCCCCAGGTTATAATGCAGGTCGTCTATATAAAAGGAAATGATACCGAGACGGTCGGCATGTTGTTCGGCCAGGATGTGCAGGTTGGGGATTTCCTTCAGCCCGTGCCAGAGGATGGCCATTTGTTCTTTTTCACGGGCTATAATATTCTCCGTGCCTATTTCTTCTTTCAGCTTTATGCACAGGGCGGCCTTAATGGTTTGCAGAAAAGAGGGGGTGCCCCCGTCCTCGCGCATTTCAATATCATCCAGGTACTTGTGCTTGCCCCAGGGGTTGGTCCAGTCCACGGTGCCGCCACCGGGGTTGTCGGGTACGGTATTGTGGTACAGGGATTTGTTAAAAATAACTACGCCCGGGGTAGCGGGGCCACCGAGAAACTTGTGCGGGGAGAAATAAATGGCATCCAGGTGTTGCCCTTCTCTGCCCGGGTGCATATTAATAGCTACATACGGGGCCGAACAGGCGAAATCAACAAATATTTTACCCCCGGCTGCGTGAATCAGTTCGGCTATCTCATAATAGGGGGTAATCAGGCCGGTAACGTTAGAGCAGGCGGTAACGGCTGCATATTTTATTTTACGGTATTTATATTGTTCCAGCAACTGTTTGAAATGTTCCAGGTCAACCAGCCCCTTTTCATCAGGATTAATTATTTCCACATCGGCAACGGTTTCCAGCCAGGTGGTTTGGTTGGAGTGGTGCTCCATATGCGTGATAAAGACCAGCGGCCTTTCTTCTACCGGCAGATCGATAAACTTGCGGTGCTTTTCATACACCTTGAGCCCTAAAATACGCTGGAATTTATTTACCACCCCGGTCATGCCCGAGCCGGTAGAAATAATCAGGTCTTCGGGGCCGGCATGCACATGTTTTTTGATGATGTGCAGGGCATTATGGTAAGCCAGGGTCATAGAGGAACCGGTAATATTGGTTTCGGTATGGGTATTGCCGACCAGCGGGTGAAAATCGTGGCGCATTTTGTCTTCTATGGGGCCATAGATGCGGCCACTGGCAGTCCAGTCGGCATAAACAATCTTTTGTTCCCCGTACGGGGTGGTAAAGGTTTTGTCAACGCCAACAATGTGGTTGCGGTATTTTTGGAAATATTGTTCTAACTGACTCATGTTTACATTCAGGTTATGGGCGCAAAAATAACAGGTTAGGGCAAAACCTTAACCACCTCTGGTCATATAAGAATATAATTATTCCACGATTACGTGGGGTACGGCTTCTACGTCCCAGTTGATAACCAGTCCCCTGGCCAGGCTGCGGGCAATTTCTTTGCCGTACAACACTTCGGTAAGGTAAAGGGCTGCTGCAAACGACTGTGCCCCGCCTGCGGAGGTGATAAATTTACCGTCATGCACAAAATAAACCTCTTCCTACACCTTGAGTTGCGGAAAGGCTGCCTTGTATTTCTCCATGTCGCCCGGGAAGGTGGTGGAGGCAACTTCGTCCAACAGCCCGGCTTTGGCCAGCACAAAGGCCCCGTCACAGTGGGACGTTACATACAGGGCGCTGGCGGCCGTGTTGCGCACAAAATCGAGCATTTCCTGGTTCTCAAGGTCGGTATCCAGGTGGTGCTCGGCACTGGGAATTACCAGGATATCAATGCGTGGCAGGTTATTATCCCGGTAGCTGAAATCGGGCAGGATACGCAACCCCTTAAACGTAGTTGCCGGCCCCAGGCTGGCGGCAACAGAAAAAACATTCACGGCTTTGATGCTGTCGCGCTAAACCGTATGCTGAAAGATGTCAAAAGGGGCGGTAAATTCGGTAGTGAAGGTGCCGTCCATGATCAGGAAAGCAACATTGTACCGGCCGTCAACCAGCGTGGGGCGGGGCGCAGGGGGTGGCCCGGCCAGCGGCTTTTGCCGGCAACTGCTTAAGGTGAATACCAGCAGCAGGCCTAACAGGAAATATCTATTCATCGTTTTAGCAGTTAAATCACTAAATTAAACTAAAATATTCCCTAATCTGCCATTAAATACTTATCTTGTAGCATCGTTGGTATATGCCGGCTACTTAACCGTTATGCAATGAAGTGTAAAGACCTAAAAAAGCAGGTGATCGCAAAAAGCCAGGAGGTGATCAAAGAAAAACTTGCCTTGCTGGCCGCTGAGCTTGACCATTTGCTGAAAGATATTTCGGAGGACACCAAAAGTTCGGCCGGGGATAAATTTGAAACCACCCGCGAGCTGGTAAATACCGAGCGGCAGCAGCTTTATGCGCGGGTGGAAGACCTGAACAAAATGTTGGCGGCTTTAACTACGCTGCCGCCCGGGGCAGCCAACACGGTGGATTTTGGCAACCTGGTACAAACCGATAAAAACTGGCTGTTAATAGCCGTCAGCCTTGGCCCCGTTGAGGTGGCAGGTGAACAAGTGCTGGTGATTTCGCCCCTGGCCCCTCTGGGGCAAGCGTTTCAGGGCAAGCAAATCAAAGATAAGGTTGCCTTTAATAACGTTTCGTATCGGATTGCCGGCATTTGCTAGGGCAACCCGGTTTTACCGTTACTTATTTGATAAATGGCGCCATAATTACCTGACGGGTGGCGTTTTCTTTGGGGGGCTGACTACCTTTAATCCCGATAAAAGAGCAGCCACCATGAGAACCATACAACTAACCGTAGCCGTAGTTTTAGCTTTTTATTTTACCCCGCTGGCAGCACAGCCCTATTTTTTCAAGGCCTATGGGCCGTTTGCCGACAATATTCCGTCCCCGGAAGAATTTTTAGGTTATAAGATCGGGGAGCAGCACACCCGTCATGATAAAATTGTGGCATACCTGGACAAATTGGCCACCTTATCGGAGCGGGCCCAGATAACCCGTTACGGCCGCACCCACGAACAACGTGAACTGGTCATCCTTACCATTTCCGATCCCGGCAACATCAACAACTTAGACGATATCCGTCAACGCCATTTAACCTATGTTGACCCCGCTACCCCGGCTGCCGATGTGGCCGGCCTGCCGGTGGTTGTTCACTTGGGCTATAATGTGCATGGCAATGAGCCCTCCAGTGCCGAGGCCGCCATGCTTACCGCCTACACCCTGGTGGCCTCCAACAGCCCGGAGGTGCAGCAATACCTTAACGAGGCGGTTATTTTTATCGACCCCGCCATTAACCCCGATGGCCGCGACCGCCACACCCAATGGGCCAACCAGTACCGTGGCCACCCTTTGGTAGCGGACCCGCTGGATGCCGAGCACAACGAAGCCTGGCCACGGGGCCGCACCAACCACTACTGGTTCGACCTGAACCGTGATTGGTGGCTGGCCATCAACCCCGAGAGCCGGGGCAAGCTCAACTGGTACCACCAGTGGTACCCCAATGTGGTAACCGATTTTCATGAAATGGGCACCACCAGCACCTACTTTTTTGAGCCGATGAAACCCAACGGCTCGCAAGACCCGATTATGCCGAAGGAGAACTACACTACCCTCAACGATATTTTTGCCACCTATTACATCCGGCACATGAACGAAATAGGCTCGCTGTATTATACCAAAGAGTCGTTTGATGGCACCTATCCCGGCTACGGGTCATCTTACCCCGACTTGCAGGGCGGCCTGGGAATTTTGTTTGAGCAGGCCAGCTCGCGTGGCCACGTGCAGCAAACACCTACCGGCAAAATCACCTTCCCGTTTACCATCCGCAACCAATATATTTCCAGCATGGCCACTGTTGAGGCGGCAGTGGAGAATAAAAAGCTGCTATATACTTATCAGCAGGAATTTTTCAGGTCAGCCCTGGCCAATGCCGCCAAAAGTAAGATTACCGCGTATGTATTTGGTGATAATTATGATGAAAACCGCACCCGGGCGTTTCTTGATAAACTCTTGCTGCACCGGGTAAAGGTATATGCGTTACCGGCCACGATAAGCAAAAATGGTTATACTTTCCAACAGGGGAAAGCTTATATAGTGCCCACCAACCAGCCCCAGTACCGCATGGTGCAGTCGGCCTTTGAAACCTATGGCCAGTATAACGATAGTGTGTTTTACGATGCCTCGGCCTGGTCGCTGGCCAATTTTTACAACATGAAATATGCCCCGGTGATGGGTGCGGTAAAGAAAGGCAGGGAGGTAACCCGGGCCACCAACGGTAAACAGGTGCCTGGCGTGCAGCAGTCGGCTTACGGTTACCTTATCTCCTGGGATGATTACAATGCCCCTGCCTTGGCCTGGTACCTGCAAAGCCGGGGGGCCACGTTGAGCAGCGCTTTTAAACCTTTTAGTATTACGGCAGGCGGCCGGGACAGGTCGTTTGGTTATGGTACCTTGTTTGCCCATGTGGCCAGACAGAAGATCAGCGCTGATTCACTTTATCAACTGCTGAAAACGGGCAGCCAACAGTTTGGGGTAGCGGTATTTGCCGTGAACACGGCCTTTAGCTCCCGGGGTATAGATCTTGGCAGCCGTAATGTGCGGCCGCTGGTAAAGCCCAGGGCCTTGATGTTGATAGGCGAGGGTGTGGCTTCGTATGAGGCCGGTGAGGTATGGCACCTGCTCGATACGCGGGTGAATATGCCGGTAACCAAACTGCGGCTGACAATGTTTGACCGGGCCGACCTGCATGATTATAATGTACTTATCATGGTGTCGGGGAGTTATCGCCAGCTCGATTCGGCCAGGGTAGGCAAGCTGAAGCAATGGGTGCAGCAGGGCAATACGCTGATCACCATCCGCGGGGCTTCGGCATGGGCCATACAAAAGAAACTGGTGCAGGAAAAGTTAATTACCGGAGGTGATAAGACGAAGGACAACAAAGAGGCGGCTAAACCGGTAAAACGGAAACCCTATGTTACAGCCCCCGAAAACATGGGCAAGGCCCGGGTAGGGGGCGCTATTTTCAGGGTTGACCTTGATTTAACCCACCCGCTGGCTTTCGGCTACCATGACCGGACTATCCCCGTTTACCGGAACAGCACGGTATGGTTGGCGCCCAGCAAAAATGCCTATTCTACCGTAGCCAAATACACGGCCAACCCGCATATTGATGGTTTCATTACGCAAAAGAACCTGGAGCAGTTTCTTAAGCCCTCAGCTTCGTTGATTGTGAGCCCGTTAGGGCAGGGCCGGGTGGTGATGTTTGCCGACAACCCCAATTTCCGGGGTTCATGGTACGGCACCAACCGGTTATTTTTAAATGCTGTTTTCCTCGGGCAGCATATTCGTGTGCCGGAGGGCAATGAGTAGCCCGGGCTAGTTGGCTTTATCCTGTTCTTCACCGTCTTTATTGAGGACGAGGATGGGTTTCTCCTTGTCGTCAATCAGCAGGATCTGCCCGGGGTCAGCATCATACCTGATTGTTACCGGTTGTTTTTTCAGGTGGAACACCTTGTTCCACCGCAGGCCGCTATGCGGATCGGTGACAAAAGCCTGCACCAGAAAGTTGGCTTTGCCTGCTTTGTCTTCGGCTGTCAGGGCCCATACCCTTTGCTTATTACCCAGCGTATCGGTTAAATAGGCGATGTTGCTGGTACGTTGTACCACCAGCTTGGGGTCTATAGTAACGGCAAACAGGCTGTCAATCATGCGGCTGGCGGGCGCTACGCCAAACAACAGTGACAAGGAGTCTATTTTTTCCTGCCAGGCATAGAAGCCCAGGGTCCTTTCAGCAATGGAATCAACAAAAACAGTGGTATAGCGTACCTTATCATGGAAATTAAGCAATTGTTCGCCCGGTACCAGGGGAATACTATCCGTATTCCAGATGACGAATTTATCCTGCTCATCAACCAGCTTATACCAATTTTGTAATTGAATGCTATCGAAAGCAACAAATTCTACCTGCTCCTGTACAAACCTGTCGAGGCCGTCATTATCCTGATAACGGCTGGCAATATAATCTTTGAAGATAAACTTCTGCCGGTCATTATTGGCCTCTTTTAGCCGGAGCACCAGCCTGCTGATACCCGCAAGCTGGGCGGTAAGGTCTTTCAGGGCATCGTATTTCACCTGCATATCGGGTGAGTTAAGCACTTCCTTGTGCATGTGGTTAACCGCAGAATGGTAATTGATTTCGGCAATGCGGTAGTTGAAGATAGCTGCCGGCAGGGTTGGGTCACCGTACTCGCTTAATTCCCGTCCTACATTTTCGGTAGCCAGCCTGAATGTCTTCGACCGGGCATCCAGCGAATCATCGATAACTTCATTGTGCAAATCCATTAGCTGCTTGTCATAAGCAATAATGCGGTCTTTTAAAGGATATATCTTTCTGGCCACTATATCGTGCATGGTTTCGGCCCATGCACCGTAATTCCACAGGGTTATTTCCTTGGCATTAAAATCGGCTGCCTCGGTACCATCTTCAGGGTACTTCACAATCTCTTTTATTTTGATGGTTTGTACCCGGTCTTTTTTGCCCATATCCTTGAGGGTGGTGCGGTAGGTATTTAAATGATAGATGGCCGAATCGTAGAGAATAGAGAGCTTCTTCAGGTTTTGCAGGTCGGTGTCGCTGATGGTAAAATAGAAGCTCACCCGGTCGGGGGCTTTGGCAACATAATGTTGGTAGGCGGCCCGGCAACTGTCATAATTGGCCCGGGCAGCCGAAAAATGTTGCTTAATACTACCCACCCATGATGTATAGTCTTCAATAGCCTTTATGCGGCCGTCCATATCAAGTTGAATATCACTGAGCTTCACATTAAATTTACCCGTACGTAAATCCCTGCGCCTGAACTCAACAAAATAGTCGTCATCGTGTTTTTTGACAAACTTTTCGGTAAGCACACCCCTGGCTTTTTGATAATACAAAATGGCAGAATCGGCTAATTCCATAATCCGGGCACTGTTTTGCAGCGGCTCCTGGGCCAGCATATAGGTTTGTAACATCTTGCCCATGCTGTAGTTGGCATGCGGATGCTCCGGCTCTGCGGCCAGAAACCTGCGTAAAAAAACATCGGCATCACGGTAGTTTTCGGCATTAAGCAAGACGAATAAATCCTTGTATTTCACCTTTTGCCCAACGGCCGGCACCAGTGAAAGTAAGACAAAAGCGGTTGTTATATAAATATGTTTCATCCAAGAATTAATTTCACAAAGTAAATATACAAAAATAGTACCCCGGCAAGACTATCGCCAGAAGTATTTACCGGAGGCGGGAACCAAAAATCTGAAAAAACGTTAACTTTGTAAAGATTTTAGCAAAAAATGGCGTCAAAGAAAGTAAAAAAGGAAATCAGGGATTGGGCAATCTTTGCCGGAGTGTTATTAACATTGTATTTGACCGGCCTGCATACCGATGTGGCGGCCTTTGCCCAACGGATTGTGCTGGCTACCGGTATTGCCAACCCAAAGACGGAAGTGGCCAGTGATGCCGGCAAAACCAAGGCCGTTTACGATTTCACCCTTGACAAACTGGCAGGGGGTACGTTGGATTTCGCGAAGTTAGAGGGCAAAGTAGTGTTTATCAATTTCTGGGCTACCTGGTGCCCGCCTTGTGTGGCCGAAATGCCGGGTATTCAACGCCTTTATGATAAGTACAAGGATAACCCGGAGATTGCCTTTGTGATGATCAGCCTGGATAGTAAACGCAGCAAAGCGGAGAAATTTATAGCTAAGAAAGAATTTACCCTGCCGGTGTATTTCCCCAATGCCAGCCGTATCCCCAAAGTTTATGAGTCGAAGGGAATACCCACTACCTTCGTGCTGGACAAGGAGGGGTACATTGCCTATAAAAAGGTAGGGATGGCCAATTATGATGCGTCTGGCTTTGTTGAATTTATGGAAAAGCAACTGCAGTGACAGGGGGGGCGGGGTATCCCGGAATTTCCTGGATAATCCGGGCTAAGTAGCATCATTTACCTTTATACTCCTGCATCCCTATTTATTCCCTTGGTTTACTGGCTATACTAGCAGGGAAAATGAACTGAAAGAACATTTCGGGGCAATCTCTCTCTCCGTCCATTTTTGAAGTAGGCTTTTACCTCGGAGTGAAATTTACGGCCAAGGCCAGATTGCTGTTTGTTGTACCAATCAATACCTTCCTGAATGTCCAAATGGGCCTCTGGCTCGGTCTTGATTTTAAAAGCCATTAATCAAACCTGAAATTATCCTGCACCTGATTCCAATCCAACAATCTATCAGGGTTTGCTTTGGATTTCAGGGTACGCTCTCGTACAATGGCTTTATGTTCTTCGGGGATGCAAATATCTTCTGGTTTGTCAAAACCAAGATTACGAACAAGCTCCATGAAGAACTGGTATTTATTGTCGGGGATATTCAGGGTAACCTGTTTCATACATGGAAATTATAACGGCTAACCAAATATAGGGCAGCCAGGTATCAAAATCTACGTTAAGGGCAAATTATATAGGATTCGCCTACTGCGCTTCAGGGCATTCCCTCTGCCCGCCACCGGCAATTTTGAGGCGCTGGTTTAACCAAAATCATTATCTTTAGCAACAAAAAAACATGCCCGCCACCTTGCTATCCTATCTGGCCTTGGACCGCCTGCCGCGCTACCAGTCCTCCGGCACCCTTATGGACCAGGGCCCCATAGCCGACCCTGAGTACCTCGCCAATAGTTTTTGGGCCGTTGACCGGGCGGATTTGTGGGGCATACGCCATATCTATCCGGGTTCAGGTTATAATTGGGCAGATGGTATCAGGATGAGTGACTGGAATGCTTTTACGGGAAGCGCCATGTACCGGCAAGGCCTGGCGGC
>JALSJF010000196.1 GCA_026989505.1 Cyclobacteriaceae bacterium | reverse complement strand
GACAACACTCCTTCATGACTCAGACGTAAACTAAGCTACACCAGAAAAAATGACTACAATAACCAGTTGGGTAGAAACAGGCCCGGACACCGATTTTAGTATATACAATATCCCTTTCGGCATATTTAAAAAGCAGGACGGCTATACCGGGGCCGGATCGGCCATAGGAAACTATGTAATTGACCTGCACTACCTGCACAGCCAGTTCTTTTTCGAAGGCCTGGGGCTGCCGGACGATATTTTCAGGCGCCCGGCCCTGAACGATTTTATCGCCCTCGGCAAAACCACCACCGGGGCCGTACGCCAGCGGCTTATTAAACTGTTCACAGCCGGCAACCATCAGCTAAGCGATCATGAGGAGCACCGGCAAGGCTGCCTGGTTCCCATGCCGGAGGTAGAGATGCTGATGCCGGTACAGGTGCCTAACTATACTGATTTTTATTCGAGTATTGAGCACGCCACCAACGTAGGCACCATGTTCCGCGACCCCGACAACGCCTTGCTGCCTAACTGGAAACACCTGCCGGTAGGCTACCATGGGCGGGCCTCCTCAATCATTCCCTCGGGCAGGCCCATACAGCGGCCCTGCGGGCAAACCAAAACCCCCGAAGCCGCTGCCCCTGTTTTCGGCCCTACCAAACGCCTCGATTTTGAGCTGGAGATGGCCTTTATCACCGGCAAAGAAAACGGCCTGGGCAACCGCATAACTACCGCAGCGGCCGAAGACTATATTTTTGGCTTTGTGCTATTCAACGACTGGTCAGCCCGCGACATCCAGGTATGGGAATACGTACCCCTGGGGCCCTTCCTGGCGAAAAGCTTTGCCTCGTCCATCTCACCATGGATCGTCACCCTTGAGGCCCTGGAACCTTTCCGGGTGGCCGGCCCCCCACAGGACCCTCTGCCATTGCCGTATCTGCAAATTGACGGCCATCAGAATTTTGATATCAACCTGGAAGTTGGCATTCAACCCGAAGGCAGCACAGAGCAGGTAGTCTCACGCTCTAATTTTAAATACATGTACTGGAATATCTGCCAGCAACTGGCCCACCACACGGTCAACGGCTGCAATATCCAGGTAGGCGACATGTATGCTTCCGGCACCATCAGCGGCCCCACGCCCGGTTCTTACGGCTCGATGCTGGAGCTGGCCTGGAAAGGCACCAAACCCATTGCCATGCCCGATGGCTCCACCCGCAGTTTTATCAACGATGGCGACACCGTTACCCTGCGCGGCTATGCTGAAAAAGAGGGCATCCGGGTAGGCTTTGGTGAAGTACGCACGAAAGTGCTGCCGGCCGCAGAATAGTTGCCCGTCTGCCCAACCTTTGCGAACTTTAACCTTCTTAAGCCACAAACAGTAGCCCGCTATGACCAGAACCCTCGACCCCAAAACCCTAACCGTCCCCGAATTACACGGTATTTTGCTGGGAGCTGTCAGCCCCAGGCCCATAGCCTTGGTCAGCACTATCGACAGCCAGGGACGGGTAAATCTGAGCCCGTTCAGTTTTTTTAATGTCTTCAGTGCCAATCCGCCTATCCTCATTTTTTCCCCTGCCCGCAGGGTGAAAGACAACACCCTCAAGCATACCCTGGAAAACGTCCGGGAAGTTCCGGAAGCCTGCATCAGCGTAGTTAATTATGCGCTCGTACAGCAGGTGTCGCTGGCCAGCACGGAGTATGAACGGGGTGTTAACGAGTTTGTCAAAGCCGGGCTAACTGAAACACCTGCGGTAAAAATAAAACCACCCCGGGTACAGGAGTCTCCCGTGTCCTTTGAATGTAACGTCATCGAAATAAAGCCGCTGGGTATGGAGGGCGGGGCCGGCAACCTGGTGATCTGTGAGGTAGCGCTCATTCATATAGATGAAAATATTCTTGATGAACACAACACTATCGATCCGCAAAAACTGGCAGCCGTAGCCCGGCTGGGCGGCAACTGGTATTGCCGGGTAACAGAAAACA
>JALSJF010000195.1 GCA_026989505.1 Cyclobacteriaceae bacterium | reverse complement strand
ATATATTACCGGGCTGCCGGTAACCAGCCCCAGGGAAGCCGCCCTAAACCCAACATCCACAAGCAACCCTTTGGGATAATTGCCAAACGTGCTTTTAATGGCCTGGCGGTCATAATGGCTAACAATAAACCGGATATTGGGCTGGTGCATATTTTTCCGGGCAAAAGCCACCGCCCGCTGTATGCATGAGCCGCAGCCTTCCAGCGGGATTATCATAAGATAACCTTCCTGTGGCAGCCCCGGCAACTCATGAAGGTGGGTGAGCAGTTGTTTAAGGGCAGTTGTTTCCTTTTGGTAAGCCGTCTGGTTGCAGGAAAGTACCAGAACCAACAAAAAAAGAGGGAATTTAGTTTTCACCGGTAACTAACTTTAGTAATCGGAAGCGAATGCTTTCGTCTGTGTAGGTTTGGTTGAGTGGCGAATTTTCGCTTACATACAACCCTTCCGGGGCAACAAAATAGGCACGTAAATCAAACTGCCCATAGGGTAACCGGGTTTCGCCTACCTTGTTGAAAGCCGAATCAAGTATAATAATGGAAGCATTAGGCGGGTAACGCGAAAGCAACGCCAGGTTATCGCTATTATCTACTTCGCTGCCGAGTGAAACCAACCGGTAATAAACTTTCCTGAAAGGGTCATATACAATGGCCCGATAATACGGTGTTTCAGCTAAATATTTTAAATACGCCTGCATGTCGGGGTTGTTTTTGATGAATTTGAATTCCTCAAAATATGCACTACCCGCCCAAATTTTTTTAACCTTTACATGGTCCCGGGTAACATACAAATGATGGTCGCCAAAAAACGAGTACACAAAATTGTCACCTGCTTTTATCCGGCTGTACACAGGCTCCTTCTTGCCATTGTCCAAATAGTCTTCCGGATAAGTCATCGGGAGAAAGGTATAGCCCCCCGTAGCCGTATCGACTACGCAGCAAACAGGAACATCGCCATAAGATTTGTACCCGTTCCAGTTGCCAAAAGGCAGCGAAGGTAAATATATTTTGCCCTTATCCATTACCAGTGGATGCTGAGGGAGTATATGGGGGGTAGGCGAGGGCAGACTATCTGTAAGGCCATAGCGAATGGTTTGAATTACCCTTGCTGCACGGTCAATAACAAAAACCTTCCAATTATTAGTCGGCCCAATATAGATGGAATCGAAATTGACTATATGAAATCCGTTAATGATGCCCACCCCGTTGGGGCCCTTTTTTTCGGGTGTTATTTTAAATAACTGTTTTTGGGTATTAATATCATAGATGATGATTTCGTTACCGGGCCGGTTTAAGTAAGCCAATACTTCCAGGCTGTCAATCTGGTAATAAAACAGGCAATTGGTGGTGGCACTGGTTACCGTATCAGGTTCGAATTTCAGGGCCTTTCCGGAAATACGCAAGGTATGGGTAGCTGCTTCGTCCGTTTTCTCTACTTTTGGTTGTTTTTTTTGTTCCGGTTGGCAACCGCTGACAGCCAGCCAAATTCCCGCAATAAACAAAATTGTTTTTTTCATACCCCCGTGTGTTGCTAATTTAGGTTAAGACAGATAAAGCAACCGGGCACAACCCCTGGGGCTGCCCGGCTACCGTGAGCAGGTCACTTCTCTTCCTCGATTTCACATGATGAACATCCGAAAGCACAATACAGTCTTCCCCCTGTGTCGCAACAATAAGTATCGGAATAATAACAAGCTCCCGGAGCCCCCTGGGCCCGGGTTTCTTTCGGGCATAGCGCAAACAGCGATAATGTGGCTAATCCTAAACCCAATGCATACAGGACAAATTTCTTTTTCATAATAATAATAAATTTTAAGTTAAACATAGTGTCCTGCCAACCTCGTTATAAAAAATGAAACTTCCAAACAGCATGTCCCATAAAGTCCCATAAAGTCCCATAAAGTCCCATAAAGTCCCATAAAGTGGGTTAACGGACTGAAGGTGAAAGGGTTACGTTTTTATGCGGTTATTT
>JALSJF010000194.1 GCA_026989505.1 Cyclobacteriaceae bacterium | reverse complement strand
CCCCGGGGTTTATCGATACCCATGTGCATTTTATTACCGGGGGACAAAATTTAAGCTCGGTACAACTACGTGATGCCGGCACCAAAGAAGAATTTATAAAACGGATTGGTGCCTTCGCCAAAACCCAGGCTCCCGGTACCTGGATAATCGGTGGTGATTGGGACCATAAACTATGGGGTGGCGAGTTACCACAAAAAGCGTGGATAGATTCGGTAACACAGGACAACCCGGTTCTTATTAACCGGCTCGATGGCCACATGGCGCTGGTAAATACTTTTGCCCTGGAAAAATTAGATATTGATGCTTCAACGGAAATTCCTGATGGAGAAATTTTTAAAAATGCTAAAGGCGAGCCCAACGGCATATTAAAAGAAGGGGCCTATTATAACCAGTTAGCCAAACTTCCAGCTTATACCGATACCCAAAACGAGGCCTTTGCCCTGGCGGCCATGAATTTTGTAGCTGCCCGGGGGGTAACCTCGGTACATGACATGAACGGGTTTGCCGACCAGCAGGTTTTTGCCCGTTTGCACCGGCAGGGGAAGTTGATAACCCGCATTTATGCCAATGCCCCGCTGCCCGCCTGGCAGGCATTAAAAGCAAAGGTAGATACGGCCGGCCGGGGGGATGAATGGCTGCGCTGGGGCGGCCTCAAAGGCTTTGTGGATGGTTCTTTGGGCTCGCATACGGCTGCTTTTTTTGCCGGTTACACCGATGCCCCCGAAGAGCACGGCTATTTTGTTAACAGCCGGGAAGACCTGTATAGCTGGATAAGCGGGGCCGACAAGGCAGGCCTGCAGGTAATGGTACATGCCATTGGCGACAGCGCCAACAATGTTTTGCTGGATATCTATGCACAGGTGGCCAGCGAAAACGGCCCCCGCGACCGCAGGTTCAGGATTGAGCACGCCCAACACCTGCTGCCGGCCGATATTCCCCGCTTTGCAGCCCTGGGGGTATTGCCCGTTATGCAACCCTACCACGCCATAGACGATGGCCGCTGGGCAGAAAATGTAATTGGCCCGAAGCGGATAAAAACCACCTATGCGTTTAGAAGCCTGCTTGATGCCGGTGCCGGGCTGGCCTTTGGTTCCGACTGGTTTGTGGCCCCGCCTGTGCCGTTGCTGGGCATTTATGCGGCCGTAACCCGCAGCACCCTCGATGGCAAGAACCCGGAAGGTTGGGTGCCGGAAGAGAAAATCAGTGTCGAAGAAGCCTTGCTGGCCTATACCCTCAACGGGGCTTATGCCTCATTTGAAGAAGATATAAAAGGCTCGCTGGCGCCTGGTAAGTTGGCCGATTTTGTGGTATTTGAGCAGAATTTACTGGCAATCGACCCGGCTGTTATAAAAGACGTTAAGGTGCTGATGACGTTTGTTGGAGGAGAAAAAGTGTATGCTGCGCAGGAATAGCCACCTTTCCCGGAGAAGAAATATCTATAACGGTATGGGCAATATCAATCGTCTGCTAGTTATTATTGTAACGGTAAAAAGGTTACCGGAGTAAGGGCCGGCCTTTTTGTGGTGTTATTGCTTTTGACCGATGAGAGAACTCTTTGACTATTTTGTAGCGGCCGATACTACGGGCATGTCCCCGTCAAGATGGGGGGCTACGATAATTTTCTCGGCTTATCTGTTGTTTTTTATCTATATACTCTGGAAAAAGGGGTTTCGCAACCTTGACGTTCCCAGTCTTTTGTTGCTGCTGATTGTGCTTTTTCGCTCCTCGTATGCCATTTTTTTACAATCGGACCACCCGAACCAAACAATGCGGCTGTTGTTTTTTATATTTCCTGTGGGCATGGCCGTGCTCTGTCATTTTCTTTTTACCACCTACAAGAACTACCCCCGGGAGCAAATGGTTATTGGTTTTACCGAGGTTTTGTTCACCTTTGCCAACCTGATTTTTGGGGGCGCCCTGGTGCCGGGATCACCCCATTGGTGGTCCGACATTTATCTGCTCAAACTTCTCAAT
>JALSJF010000193.1 GCA_026989505.1 Cyclobacteriaceae bacterium | reverse complement strand
TTCGACCCTAACCCTTGTAACTCAAATTACTATTGACTTCAGTCTTTACTTAATTTAAGCGGTTTGCTATCATTTTTTCTCTCCATCCTGTTCAAAGAACGTTGCCATTAAACTTCTGCTCCGCCAATCACCAACCTAAAGCTCCCTTCGCCCAAAGGCAAAAAAACCTTTCCTTTAACCGGTGACCGGCCCTTAATGCATCATCTAATGCCTGTTGATTAAAACCTTACGCCTTAATCTTTCCTTATCCCCCCCAAAAGCGAGTGCAAAAGTAGTTATTTATTTTATAACAACAACTATTCCAAGTAAAGTTTTTGCCCTAACCCCACTTTCCCGCCACCAGCTACTTCCTTCTTCTGCCCTCTTACTTCTTAACGGGGTTGCAAAGATAACTGAAATTGTTAAATTCACCACAAGGTTATCCTGAATAAATTTTACGAAAGCACTGGTTATATTTCCCTTACCAACGGCCGGGTTAAACAGGTGGGGCCACCACTACCTTGCCGGCAAATCTCATCCCCGGAAAACTCGATCACCTCTGCCCCGGCTGCCTGTAGCCTTGCTTTGGTAACCGGGTTGCCACGCACCATAACGCATACCCTGGGGGCAATGGCCAGCACATTGCTGCCCAGCGAATCGAATTCGTGGTCGGGTACTTCCACCAGATAAATGCCACAATGCAACAAAAACTCCCGGAAAGGTACCGTCATCAATGGGGAGTAAACCACTGCCAGGTCTTTATCAACCGGGCTTAGCACCGACATTAGATGAAAAACATCTTCAGGCCCTTTATAATGAGGGGCCTCCATGACCACTACTTCCTCAACGGTGTTTTGTACCAAAGTTTGTAGTTGCTCAATTCCGGCCAGGTTAGTGCGATAGCCCCTGGCAACGGCCATTATATTTTCGTTAATCCAGGCAATATCGCCTCCTTCGAGGGTGCCCGGGGGCTGCACGGCCCCCAATACCTGCCGGTTATGCTGCACGTAAAACTGCAATTGTAGCTCCGGCTCGTGCCTGCGTTGCCTCTTGCCCATATTACAGATGATAACACCGGCATCGGTTGTTACAGAAGCATCGCGGACGTACACGGAATCCAGCCCTGTTGTTGGATGGTCTTCAAGAAAATGGGTTTCTATCCCCCGGCTGGTAAAAATCTCCACAAATTGCCCGTACTCATCTATGGCCTTATGGTAATCGGGCAATCCCAGATAGTTTAGCGCCTGCCAGTTTTTCTGCAGGTAGTCCTGGCTGCGGAAAGCCGCTTCAGGGTGTTTGAGCAGCACTGATTTCAATTCCCCATATTCTGATTGAAAGGTTATTGCCATAGTTATATTTTGGTTTGTTCAATTTTGGCCCAGATATAAAAAGGAATGCCCAATATTAACGCCATGAAGCCATAAAAAACAATTTCGAGACCTGAGCCATAAAAGGCCCACATAACGAAGCCAAATACGGGCATGCCGGCAATAAAGGCCGGAATCAATTTTTGCCGCCACCCGGCCGGTTGCTGCCGGATAAGTATTTGCACTTCGGCCAGGGAGGAGAATAAGTAGGAAATTAAGGCCAGGAAGGTACTTAGCAAAATGAGCAAGGCAAATAATTCTACCAGCCCCTTCGATTGGTTGGTTAAAACAATGATAGAGATTAGGCCACTTGAAAGAACCAGCCCCAAAACCGGGAACTTTTGTTTTGACAAGCGGTTAAAAACCGGGGGCATTAATTTATCATCGGCCATTGATAAAGGGATTTGCCCTTGCACCAGTATCCAGCCGTTGAGGGCGCCAAAGGTTGAGACCACCGCACCAACCCCTACAAAATAGGTACCGAAATCACCCCAGAGTATATAGGCGGCATCGGCTAACGGGGCCGAAGATTTAGCCAGCGCTGCATGGGGCATCATACCCATAATAGTAATACTGGCCAGTACATAAACCCCGATGGTAAATAAAGTGCCTAGTAAGGTAGCCCTGGGAATGGTGGTTTTTGGCAATTTTATATTGCCGGCCGGTACGGTAGCCGACTCAATGCCCAGGAAAGCAAATAAGGTAAGTGTTACCGAGGCCGCAATGGCCGCTAAATCCGACTGGCCGCTTTCATTCATCGGCACGAAATAAGCCGGATTAAAATAGAATAAGCCGGCAATGGTTAAGGCCAGAAGCGGCACCACTTTAAGCAAGGTAGTTACCAACTGCAATTTACCCCCGACATGTACGCCCCTGGTATTCACCCAG
Organism: Cyclobacteriaceae bacterium; assembly: GCA_026989505.1. Taxonomy (GTDB): domain Bacteria; phylum Bacteroidota; class Bacteroidia; order Cytophagales; family Cyclobacteriaceae; genus S012-113. The sequence goes on along the minus strand of JALSJF010000193.1, from coordinate 11,433 downwards.
GTTAAACCCCAGATAGCTGCCAGGGTAATGAAAAGATGCGCAAAGTGCGAACCTTGCCAGGAGGGCAGGAAGACCAGCAGGTAGCTACTAAAAATAGTGGCTATAGAGGCATTGGTTAACAAAATAGACACCCAATATCCCCAGCCGGACAAAAAACCGGCAAATTCGCCAAACCCTTCTTTAGGGTATTGGTACGGGCCACCGGTTTTCGGCACCAATTTACTTAAGCGCCCGAATAACAGGGCAATCAGGATGGCCCCGGCCCCGGATATCAGCCAACCGAAGATACTGATGCCTCCGTATTGGGCCAGGTTGGCCGGCAGCATGTAAATACCCGAACCAATCATGTTGCCGACTACCAGTGAGGTGGCGATATAAATACCGATTTGTTGTTTACTATTGGCTTGTGCCATGCAAATAGTTTATTATTGAGTACCTAACATAAGGATTTTCCGGCTCAAACCAGCAAATCATGTATAAAGTAAATGAGGATATAACCAAAGCTACCACCCTGCCGGCAGCTTTCTACCGTGATAAAGAACTTTTTTATGACCTCACCGCCCGCATCATGGGCAGTACCTGGCAGTTTATAGGCGATACCGGCATGTTTAGTGCTGATCACAATGTTGTACCCTTTGTTTTTTATCCGCCGTTGCTTGCCGAACCCCTGCTGCTGGTTAAACAACCCGATAAAGGTGTTCTGTGCCTGAGTAACGTTTGTACCCACCGAGGATATTTGCTGATCAACAAAGCGGGGAAGCACACTAAATTATTATGTGGTTATCATGGCAGGCGTTTTAACTTAGCCGGCCAGTTTGAGCACATGCCCGAATTTGCCGATGCGCAGGACTTTCCCCGTGCCTGTGACAACCTCACCCAAATACCCGTACAAGGCTGGCAGCAGTTTTTGTTTGTTAACCTGGCGCCAACTTTTGATCTGGCCACCCTCTTCGATGAAATTGATAAACGCGTTGGGTTTTTACCTGTGGCTACGTTCAGAAAAGACAGGGTACGCAGCAAAGATTACACCGTGAAAGCGCACTGGGCTTTATACTGTGATAATTACCTCGAAGGGTTTCATATCCCGTTTGTCCACCCCGACCTGAACCAGGCGGTTGAGTACACCACCTATGAAACTATTTTATACGACCATTTTAACCTGCAAATTGGCTATAGCAAGGATGACACCGAGGTTTTTAACCTGCCTGAAGGGCACCCCGATTACGGCAAACAAGTGGCGGCCTATTATTACTGGATTTTCCCCAACCTGATGCTGAATTTTTACCCCTGGGGATTGTCCGTAAACATCGTGAAGCCTATTGACCATGAAACCACGGAGGTTTCTTTTATCAGCTATATTTACGATGAAAGTAAAATTGATGCCAGTGCCGGTGCTTTGCTGGACAAAGTTGAAATGGAAGACGAAGAGGTGGTAGAGGCCGTGCAGCGGGGTATCCAGTCGCGGTTCTATACCACTGGCCGTTTTTCGCCTACAAAAGAAAAGGGCGTGCACCATTTTCACCGGATGCTCGCCCAATTTCTTGTATAATACTACATGCCCCTTATTCTGCCGGTGGTGGCACAGGGTAATCTTTCATCATATTAGCCACAATTTTGTTTATGCGCTCCTCGCGGCCTTTGGTCTTTTCATCAACCGTACCCTGGGCTATTGACTCCCAGATCAGTTTTTTGTCTTTGGCATCATACACATCAATAATCAGCGTGCCTACCGTATAGTTATACTCATTATAAGTAGTATGCGATGAAGAAGGCCCCCAACCATAAGCCGGGCCCCAGCCATAATGGCCACCATAACCGTAACCGCCCATGTGGGTAGTATTGGCAGTAGTTTGCGTTTTCTTTTCGGTAACTATATAGAGTGTCACAATCAAATCGCCATTTTCTTCCACATATTGCAATCCCCTCTTGTCAAATTCCTCACCAAAAGCGCTTTCTATCCTGCGCTGGTCAATATCATTGAGTATTTTGTTGCTTTCTTCGGCCCAACCATAATATTGATAGGTCTTGAATTTGCTGAAATCAACACCCGTATCCATATCAACATAATATTTTGTTGACGAACAAGCGGTAAACAAGAAGGCCACTAAAACGGCAAACGATAATTTAGTTTTCATGATATTTTGGAATTATAATTACAACCCTTTTTAACTGCATCGTTTAAACAAACATGTTTGTTTGCTGTAAAGGTAGCATACTTATTCCATTTCAATTTACTGCAGCCACAATCTTAGCTATCCCCGTTACCACCTTCAATTCACATTCTGCCCTGGGTTTGGCCGCATCGGCAAGCATCCTGTCGGCACTTTGGTGCCAGGCAGCATCATGTGCTTTTGTTGAACTCAGTGCCTGCATACCCAGAACAGCAATCCCGGAAAGGCCTTCGCTTAAGGGTAATATTTCTTTTATGGCCGGATACTTATTTGCCAACTGCCGCATCTGCTTGTGGTTCTCAACCCAAACCAACAATTGTTCCTTTATTTGCTTTTTTGCCAATTGGCTGCCGTTGGCCAGATAATCGTCAACCAGCTTGTTAAAGGCCATGGCTACAAAAGCATCCGGTTGGGCAATGTCAGGCACCCGGGTAAGGGGCGACCAGGTGCGGTACTTCCTGGCCCGGTGCCGCTTATACCCTTCTATTGGCTCAAGTACATCAATCAGGGTTTTAAGTGTGGGCACATTTTCTTCCCCCACCAGCCTGCGCATCATCATCGCGTAATTCTTCCGGTGTAATAAGCCAAGCTCTTCAAGCTGCACCGAAACAATTTGCAGGCGCTGATACATATCGTCAGTATCATTTCTTCCGGCAGGCGACCAAAACCTTTCGGCAATGGCGGCTGTTCTGGGCCAGATGCGGCTGTCCACCGTTTCGGGCGACACCAACTCCGCCCACATGGTAGCTTCTCCGCCCAGTACATGTTGAAGGGCTTCGGCAGAAAGCCCGGAGCCGGCCGGAATGGGATCATTCTGATAGTGATAAGCGGCTGGCTGTACCAGATCGATGTAATACCCATTGGACAACAACACATCATAGCCAGCCTCAGCGGCATCAATCAGGGCCTGCTTGCCCCGCCAGCTTTGAATAACAATACTCCTCGGCAAGTCTTCGTCCAGGATTTCATCCCAGCCTACCATGCGCTTATTAAGTTGGGTTAGTATGGCGGCAACCTTCACATTAAAATAGGCTTGCAATTCATGATTGGAAGCCAGGCCCTGGTTCTCTTTGAATTTGGTTATCCCTGCATTGGCATTCCACTGTTTGCCATTGTTTTCATCACCACCGATATGCATGAAACCATCGGGGAATAAACCGGCCATTTCGGTAAGGAATTTTTCCAGGAACACATAGGTGTACTCTTTCGTTGGGTCTATAGTTGGGTTATGCACGCCATATTTCCGGGCAATTTCATAAGGCCCGGGGGCAGCGGCCAGTTCAGGATAGCCCACAAACCAACTGGTAGTATGGCCGGGGATATCAAACTCAGGCACTACCCTAATGCCCCGGGCAGCCGCATAAGCAACAATTTTACGAATCTCCTCCTGAGTAAAATAGTTGCCGTCAGAGCCCATTTCGTGCAATTTAGGATAGACTTTACTTTCGATACGAAAGCCCTGGTCTTCGGTAAGGTGCAGGTGCAGGACATTCATTTTTACAGCCGCCATAGCATCGAGGTTCCGCAGCACCACCTCCATTGGCAGCCAGTGGCGGCATACGTCCAGCAGCAACCCCCGCCAGACAAAACGTGGTGAATCTTTAATAGTATAACCGGCAAAATAATAACCGGCCGCGTTACTGCTTAATAACTGTAGCAGTGTCTCCAGGCCACGCATCGCCCCGACATCGGTGTTGGCTTGCAGTACCATGCCCGAGGGGGCGATATTGAGTTGGTAGCTTTCATCCGTTTGCAGGTTTAGGGCTGCAACCTTGTTGTACGATATCTGCAAGCCGGCACTATCCCCAGCTACCGGACGCCACTGGGTTATAAACAGGCCGGTACGCCCTGCTACCCGGCTGATAAACCTGGTGGCATAAGCAGACAACCGGTTGCTTGCCGGCCCGGAGAGGCTTACCGTAAAATCCTCGTTAACAGAAAAATTACCCGCTGCTTCCGCTATTTCCTGCGGCCATGGCATAAGGGCCGGTGGTTGTGCCCTGGCAGTAAATACCACCAAACACAATAAAAAAACAGTTGCTGTTCTCATCGCTTTTTACTTTGCTTGCAATGTAGCAGAGATGCAACAATAATCAAACTAAAAAAACAGGGATTAGTCGATAGGCACGTTAACATGGCGCTCGGCATGATAGCTCGAACGCACCAGGGGCGATGATTCTACATAGGTAATACCCCGTTTCAGTCCCTCTTCTTTAAAATGCGCAAATTTATCGGGATGGACAAACTCAGCCACCTCGATATGCATTTTGGTCGGCTGCAGGTATTGTCCCAGGGTGAGGATATGCAGGCCAACTGCGGCCAGGTCATCCATGGCCCGGTACACCTGTTCATCGGTTTCGCCAAGCCCCAGCATAATGCCCGATTTGGTACGCTTGCCGGCTTCGCGGGTCAGCTTTATTTGCTCTAGGCTGCGTTCATACCGGGCCTGGGGACGCACCCTGCGGTAAAGCTCCTGTACGGTTTCCATATTATGCGAAACCACTTCCTGGCCGGCATCGATCATCCGGTACAAGGCCGCCCATTTACCTTTTACATCGGGGATAAGCGTTTCGATTGTAGTTGCCGGGGAAAGTTCTTTGGTCTTGACTACCGTCTGATACCAGATTTCGGCACCTTTGTCGGCCAGCTCATCACGGTTTACCGAGGTAATTACCGCATGCCTGACCCCCATTTTCTGAATAGCCCTGGCCACCCTTGCCGGTTCAGCCGTGTCATATTCAGGTGGCCTGCCCGTAGCCACGGCACAAAAGGTACAACTACGGGTACAAACATTGCCCAGGATCATAAACGTAGCCGTACCGGCCCCCCAGCATTCGCCCATATTGGGGCAGTTGCCACTCTCGCAAATGGTATGCAACTTATTGTCATCAACAAGTTTGCGCACCCGGGCATACTCCTGCCCAACCGGCAATTTTACCCGCAACCAGGGCGGCTTCTTTGTTCTTGGTTTATCAGATAGTGTATCTTGCTCACTCATGGAAATAAATTTGGGCAAAGGTATATCACCAGCAACAATTTATTTGCGGGAACCGTAGAAAAGCGTGATGTATATCGTAGGCCAGACGGCATAGTTATCGGCTTCAGGAACCATTTGTATTTTACGGCTATAGGCATCTAAAAGGGCCCCGATTTCAAAGCCGGAAACATTACTTTTGAAGGTGCCAAACTCAAAGCTAAGGGCGGCCCGGATGTTCAATCCAAGAACTACCTTTGACTGAAAAAGACCCTGAAAGATAAACCCGGATCCGGTAATGCCTTCAATTTGGTGTTTGGCAGGATCGTACGGCTCACGGACAAACTGCTGATATTCAATATAATACGGAGCTTCAAGACCAAAGGATGGGCCAACGGAACCGGAAGCGGTAATTTGCACCCCTTGTTGGGGCGCCTTTTTAAAAATGACAATATCACGACCGTACTGACCACGGATAGCAAATAAATGATTGGTTTTGCCCACAATAAAATAATTGCCCGTACGCGAAACAACCCGTGATTCAGCCGGGTGTTTAACATTGATAAGTTCAAAACCAATGGTACGGTAATGGTTGGGCTTAACCGAGCGTGAAAAGCGGAATATAAAACCACCAATCAAACCACTGGAACTATTCTTATTAATCCCCCAAATCGACTCAGTAGTATAATCATAGTCATTTTGCTGGGCAAAAGCATAACCGGCACCAAGGGTAAGTACGAGAAATAATACAAGTAATTTTTTCATTTTTCAGCAGCACCAAAAGCCTGAAGCCCACTATTTTGAACGTAAAAATATTCAAAATAGTTTAATCCATTGACGGAACGGCTAATTATTATACCAATTGGGGCGGTCAAGGGTGTTCCATATCTCCCTTTCGCCTTTATCATACCGGGGGCGTCTGGTCTTTTCTTTAACAGCATCGGGCTGATTACTGTTTTTCTTAAACAGTTTAGCCCACCAGATTTTGATTTTCACCGGTTGCTCTTTCTCCTTAACAGAATTCCTTGACTTACCCCCTTTGGTATATGACGAACTCGGATGCAAACGCCCTCTGGCCTGGGCCGGGCTATATACCAAACCGCCTTTGGTGGGGTTACCGATAGCCCAAAATGAAAAGGTAGTTGACCGGCCATTAGCAAGGCCCGGTGAGCCTTTTATCCGGTATTTTTCTTTAGCTGACAGCTCACCAGGTAGGTTTCTGTTCTTTTTGGTAGTATGGGTTTCCTTATGCAGCCCGCCCTGGGTAGGGTTGCCCATACGCAAGAAGGTGAGCGAGCGGGTACGGCCATTTTCGGTGCCCGGACTCTGCCCGTAGCGTGTCAGCTTAACCCTGGGGCTGACCACCACTTTGTTTTTCTGCATCTGGCCCGCTGCCGGCATGTGCCCCCCTTCGGTGCCAAAATAGGCAAACAAGATTTTTTTCCGTTTACCATAATTCGCTCCCGGTGCCTGCCCCAGCTCTTTTGGCCTAACCCGGGCGTTGCCCCCGATAAACCTTTCGGTATGCGGCCCTTTACCCCTTCTATCTGCTTTTATCTTTCCCTGGTAGGCCCCTTCTTTACCCCGGCCATAACTGGGCAGGGCGCTCAGGGGCAGCTTGCCCTGGTAGGTGGCAATGGCCTCATTGGCCGGGGTTTTGCCCCGCACAGCTATGGGTTGGCCTTTGTTATTCCAATGCCCGGTGATGCTGCCGCCACCTTTCAGGGGCTTCTTTGCTTTTATGTTGCCCGCATACGTGCCTTCTTTACCCCGGCCATAGCTGGGCAGGGCGCTCAGGGGCAGCTTACCCTGGTAACTTGCCATGGCCTCGCCACTGGATGTCCTGCCTTTGCCTAACAGGGGCTGGCCTTTGTTATTCCACGGCCCGGTGATACTACCACCACCTTTTAAAGGTTTTTTAGCTTTTATATTACCTGCATAGCGGCCTTCCCTTCCCGGGCCATACTTACGCAGTTTCCTGGCCGGGATGTTGCCGCTATACTTGCCTGTCTTCCCTGGCCCGTAGGCCGGCACAGCGCTAAGCGGCAGTTTACCCTGGTACCCGGAAATTGCCTCATCATTTGCCCCGCGGCTACGGCCGAGGATAGGCACGCCACCGTTATTCCAGCCACGGGTGATACTGCCACCACCTTTCAGGGGCTTTGGGGCCCTGCGTTTACCCGCATAAGCACTCTCCCGGCCCGGGCCGTATTTACGTAATTTCCTGGCCGGGATGTTACCCCTGTACCGGCTACTATTGCCCGGGCCATAGGCCGGCACAGCACTGAGCGGCATTTTGCCTCTGTAGGCAGACATGGCCTCACCGTTAGCGCCACGGCCACGGCCTAAAATCGGCATACCGCCATTATTCCAGCCCCGGGTTACACTACCCCCCCCTTTGAGGGGCTTTTTTGCTTTGCGGTTGCCGGCATATACGCTGGCTTTGCCGGCCCCGTACCTGCGCAGCCGCCTGGCCGGGATATTGCCCGTATAAGTTCCTTCTTTACCTTTGCCAAAGCCCGGCAAAGCTGCCAGGGGCATTTTTCCTTTATAGTTAGCCGCTGCCTCGGCATGAGGACTGCGCCCTTTGCCCATGATTGGTTTACCCTGGTTGTTCCACCCTGCACGCTCTACCCGCCTGCCCCCCCGGGCAGCGTAAGATTTGGGGGTGCCTTGTGGTGCCGAACGGCCATAATAGGGCATAAACCCTCCGGTAGCATTGTTGGGCTTGCCCGAACGGTAGTTTCTGGTGCGCAGCCTGCGGCCGGCAATATCTTTGGTGGTAGCATTTTCGCCAAAATGACGGTCTTTGCCGAGGTAGGTATTCTTTTGCCGGTATTGCTTCCTGCGGGCCGAAATACTGCCCGGGGGTACCGGTGCCCTGCGTTTGCTGTAGGGGGATACCCCGGAAACCGACCGGGTGGGCCTCGGCCGGTACTTACGTTTACCAAAAACAGGCTTCTCGCCCCGGCCCGTTGGTTGTGAGGCTGAGCGCACAGATTTGGCTTTCACCACCCCGATGGTTCGGGGGGTGCGGAAGTTCTTGCGGGTGGCGTAGATATCGCTGCCCCGATAATTTTTAACCGACTCCGGTGGCCTGGTTGCCGAGCGGGCTGCTACCGGACGCGACCGGATACGTTTAAACCGTTCCCCCTCGCCCTGCCGCTGGCGCTTTTTATACGGGTTGATTTTAGCATAGGAAATCCCCCCGGCACTGGGCCTGGGGCTACGGGTGTTTTTGGTCCGCAGCTTCCTGCCGGTAATATCTTTATCCGTACTTTTCTCCCCCCCGGTACGCTCATGGCCCCGGTACACATGGCGCTTCACCCTTAACTTAGGGGCAGCCGTAGCCGTAACCGGGGTTATTTTGCGGTCTTGCTTACGGATTTCGGGTGGCCGGCTGGCACTCCGGATGCTCCGAAGCTGACGGGTATTTGATTTAGCCCGTCTTTTCTCTGTTTTTACTTTGCGGCCGATGTAAGGGTTGGGCTGCGGGTAGTTAGTCTTGCGGGCTGATTTTACCGACCGCTGCCGGACCGTTTTTTGCCCCGAAATATCCCCGGTGCGGGCACGCTCGCCTTTTTTTGTTGCTGTTCTTACGGCTGGAGCCGGTGGGCCGGCACGGCTGCGTTCGGTACGTATCCGGCGTTTCCTGTAGGGGTCGGGCTGCGGACGGGCCGTAGTAGTACGGGGTGTTTTTTTGTCTCTTACCTTGCGGCCGGTAATGTCACCCTTGGGGGCTTTTTCTACCTTTTTTGCCCGGCCACGGGTGTTTTTTCTGATCTGCTTGCGGTTAGAATAAGCTTTTTTTCCCTTTTGGCCCTTTTGGCGGGCTGACCGCTGCCCCTTTATACGCTTTTTTTTCTTTTTGTCAGGCCCCTGCTGCACTTGCTCCCGGGCAGGCTTTTCCTGGTTGCGGGAATCAATCTGGGCATAGCCCCGGTAGCCCATGAAGATGAAAGACATCAACAAAAGCACCGCGGGACCCCACTGCCCCGGCTTAAGATGGCGGTATTTACCGGTAAAACCCATTGCCTGACACCAAAGCTAACTGCAAAATACTAAAAATCAGCTAATTCAGTAAGCTTTTCTATTAAACGCGCTTTAGCCATAAAGTTGTCTTCAAGGGGCTGAATAAAAGGTACCGGAGTATCAAGGCTGGCCACGCGCACTACCGGGGCATCGAGTGAAGTAAAGCAGTGTTCCGTTACCCAGGCAGCAATTTCAGCGCCAATCCCCCCGGTAAGGGTGTCTTCGTGTAACACCAGGATTTTGCCGGTTTTAGCCAATGAGGTGGCAACAATTTCTTTATCCCAGGGCAGCAGGGTACGTAAATCGATAATTTCTACCGCAATATCCGGCAATTTTTGAGCTGCCTCCTGCGCCCAGTGAACGCCCATACCATAGGTAACCAGGGTTATATCTTCCCCTTCTTTCAGAACCTTGCCTTTCCCGGGCTCCAGGGTATAGTATTCCTCGGGGATGTCGGCCGTTACCGACCGGTAAAGTGCCTTGTGTTCAAAAAACAGTACCGGATTGGGGTCTTCTATGGCCGTAGCCAGCAAGCCTTTGGCATCATAGGGGTTGGATGGATAGAAAATCTTCAGGCCGGGGGTGTGGAAAAACCAGGCCTCATTGCTTTGGGAGTGAAACGGGCCGGCTGCCACCCCGCCACCGGTAGGCATACGGATAACCACATCGGCATGCTGGCCCCAGCGATAATGCACTTTGGCCAGGTTGTTCACCACAGGGTTAAAGCCGGTAGAAATAAAATCGGCAAACTGCATTTCTATTACCGATTTCATGCCTTTAACCGCCAGGCCCAGGCCGGCACTGATAATAGCCGACTCACACAGCGGGGTGTTTCTAATCCTCTCCGGGCCAAACTGTGCTAAAAAGCCTTCTGAAACCTTAAACACTCCGCCATATTCAGCCACATCCTGGCCCATAAACACCAGGTTGGGAAATTTTTCCAACGACTGACGCAAACCATCCGATACCGCATCCACCAGCCTTTTGGGGGAAGTTTTGGCGGTGGCCGGTGCCACTTGCTGAAATACAAAGGGGGCGTACACGGCCGCCAGTTCTTTAGCCGTATCGGGTACCGGTAATTCTTCGGCATAGGCTTGTTGTAAAGCCGCTTCAATTTCTTCTTTGATGGCAGATTTGATTTCATCGATAGCTTTTGCCGACAAAATACCCTCCTGCAACAGCCAGGCCTGGTAATTTTCAATCGGATCCTTTTTTGCCCATTCGTTCATGAGTTTTTGGGGCACATACTTAGTGCCGGAGGCTTCTTCATGTCCGCGCATGCGGAAGGTGCGCGCCTCAATAATTACCGGCTGCGGTTTTTTCCTGATCCTGCGGGCCAGGCGCTCAACGGTTGCATACACGTCCAGTACATTATTGCCATCAATGCTCACCGCATCAATACCGTAGGCGGGGCCTTTATCAACAAAGCTTTTGAACTTAAACTGCTGGCTGCTGGGGGTTGACAGCCCATAACCATTGCTTTCAATCATGAAGATCACCGGCAGGTTCCAAACTGCAGCAATGTTCAGCGCCTCATGAAAATCACCCTGGCTGGTTCCACCGTCACCGGTAAACACCAACGTAGCTTTATTCTCTTTTTTTAATAAGGTTGCCAGGCCAATGCCATCGGCAACGCCCAATTGCGGGCCGAGGTGCGAAATCATGCCAACAATATGGTGTTCACGGCTGCCGAAATGAAAGGAGCGGTCGCGGCCGTTGGTAAAACCGGATATCTTACCCTGAAACTGGGCAAACAGGCGTTGCAGGGGTAGCTTGCGGACCGTAAACACCCCCAGGTTACGGTGCATCGGCAGGATGTACTCGTCCTCTTTCAAGGCCAGGGTAGCCCCTACCGGAATGGCCTCCTGGCCGATACCCGAGAACCATTTGCTGATTTTGTTCTGCCGGAGCAACAACAGCATCTTTTCTTCAATCAGCCTGGGCTTAACCAGCGCCCGGTAGATTTCCCGTAGTTTCTTCTCCGAATAGTTTTTGCGGTTGAATTTCATAGATGAAATTTAAGCCAGCAAAGATAAGGCAATAGATATTTTCTGTGGCTATGCGGGCGTGGATTATCGGCTCCTGCTTCGGGCACTTAGCTAACTGCGCTACCGGTTAGCTGACAGACCTTAGGTATAATAGCTCTGCCTTGATGGTACAACCTCCGGCAGCCATAGGCCAGCGATCCAGCGCCATACCCTACAGAACAGGGATACGTTACCAGACTGTTAACAAACCGTAACAATTCTAATTTGG
>JALSJF010000192.1 GCA_026989505.1 Cyclobacteriaceae bacterium | reverse complement strand
CCACGATAAAATACCTACCAATGGCATCAGCGAAATCCTCTACCTAACCGATTCTTCTTTGTTGGTCATGGAACGCGCCTACATCCCGGATGAAGGCAATGTGGTGCGTATCTACCGGGTGCAACTGCCCATTGTAAACGATGCCCGCAAAACAAGCTGCACCGACCCGGATGTTACCCCGCTAACCCGTGAATTGCTTTTTGATTTTGCCACGGTAAAATCATTCGCCATCGACAATGCCGAGGGCATGGCCTTTAATGCCGACCGAAGCCTCTTGCTGCTGGTTACCGACAACAACTTCAGCAAAAAGCAACAAACGCAGCTAGTAGCACTACGGGTGGGTTATTAGCACCTGTTGGTGAAAGCAAATTAGCCCGGATTATTCGCGAAAATCGTGAATAATGACGGCTGGATTCAAGTACGAAATGCACCTTTTTTGTTAAACAAAAGATGCACCATGCTTGCCTCTGCCTTATCCAATATGGATGTAAGAAGGACAGCCCCCCTTCCCGGAACTACGCCTAATCCACCCAATCGGCTACAAAGAGGTTGGTGTCGCGCGTGCCGTTATTGTTACGGTTAGAAGAAAAAATTATCTGCTTGCCGTCATACGAAAACATCGGGAAAGCGTCAAAAACTCCATCATACGATATTTGCTCCAGGCCGGTACCGTCAACATTAATCATAAACAGGTTAAACTCGAAACCCCGTTTACCTTTATGGTTGGAAGAAAAAATTATCTTTTCCCCCGAGGGATGAAAAAACGGGGCCCAGTTGGCTTTGCCCAGGTTGGTCAACTGCCGCAAATCCGAGCCATCTACATTGCAGATATAGAGCTCCATAGCTGTTGGCGCCACCAGGCCTTCGCGTAGCAGTTGCTGATATTCAGCTTTCTCCTCTTCGGTTTCCGGCCGGGATGACCGGAAAATAAGTTTGGTGCCATCCGGGGAGAAAAAGGCCCCGCCATCGTAGCCCAGTTCATTGGTGATCTGCTTAACGTTGCTGCCGTCTATATCCATGGTATATAATTCCAGGTCGCCCGAACGGTCGGAGGTAAACACAATCTTATCCCCCTGGGCCGATACAGTGGCTTCGGCATCATAACCGGGTTCATCGGTAAGTTGTTTGATGATATTCCCTTGCAGGTCGGCCACAAAAATGTCATATGTACGGTAAATCGGCCACAGGTATTTGCCATCGGGTTTTCTTTCCGGCTCCGGGGGGCACTCATCCCCACCCAGATGGGTGGAAGCATAAACGATGGTGGTGTCCCCGGGCATAAAATAGGCACAGGTGGTGCGTCCTTTGCCGGTACTGACCATCGCTGGCTGTTGCGCCTGCATATTGGCCGTAGCAAGGTCAAAATAGAATATCTGGTCGCAGTTCAGGCCCCATTTGGCATAATTTGATTGCATGACAATTTTCTTGTTGTCAAAACTCCAGTAGGCCTCGGCATTGTCACCGCCAAAAGTCAGTTGGCGCATATTTTTAAAATGCTTTTCCTGGGGATAGGTCAGGCTATCGGCACCAGTCCGGGTGGTAGTATCTGCTTCTTTGGCAGCTTCTTTTTTGGGGGCCGAACAGGCGGCAAAAAACAGCAAGCCGGCCAATATAAGGGGAAGGGTAATCCGCATAATTGTTAGTTTATAAATAGATGCCTAAAATAAACCCTAAGTGGCAATCTTCCCAGAAATTATGACAAACGGGCAATAAAAATCCCGCTGCCGGTATTTATTGTTGAACCACGATAAATTCCACCCGCCTGTTGAGCCTGCGGGTAGCTTCGCTGGCATTGGAAGCAATAGGCTTAGCCCCTCCGTAACCTGTACCCGAAAGGCGTGCGCTGTCGATACCTTTTTCCACCAGGTAATTGATAACCGCATCTACCCGCTCCTGGCTCAGGCGTTTGTTCAAACTGGGGTTGCCCACATTGTCGGTATGACCGGCCAGTTCAATAACCATGGTAGGGTTGTTGAGCATCATCTCGGCTACCA
>JALSJF010000191.1 GCA_026989505.1 Cyclobacteriaceae bacterium | reverse complement strand
TGCCCCCGGCATCGAGGGCAGCCGTGGTAAAGCTATAGGTGCCGTCCCCGTCATCGTTCAGGGCTTGCGTTGCGGAGAAGTCCGTGTCAAGCACCGACAGGTTGGCGGTAACCGAAAGGCCGGTTTCTCCTAAATCAACATCAAAGGTTATGGTTTCCCCGGCTTTATAGTTACCATCGCCCGTATCTCCTGTGCCAATAAAAACAGGTGCGGTTTTGTCTAGTAAAAGTTGCAGGCTATTATCCGTTACCGGGCCATTGCCGGCCACATCAGTAGCGGAGAAGGTAACGGCAATAGCGCTTCCTTCCTGCATATTGCCCCCGGCATCGAGGGCAGCCGTGGTAAAGCTATAGGTGCCGTCCCCGTCATCGTTCAGGGCTTGCGTTGCGGAGAAGTCCGTGTCAAGCACCGACAGGTTGGCGGTAACCGAAAGGCCGGTTTCCCCTAAATCAACATCAAAGGTTATGGTTTCCCCGGCTTTATAGTTACCATCGCCCGTATCCGTTACAGTGATAAAGGCGGGCGCTATGCCATCCACAACAATATTTTGATTATCCGACAATGAGTTTGGCCCTCCTGCTGGCGGCAAACCAAGCAAGGCGGGTGTAGTACCATCACTGTTATCAACAATGGTAGCCCCGCCATTGAGTGTTAGGGTAGCCGTAGTATTATAGTCGAGGTCTGATGAAACATCATTTGCCTGTACTGTATAAGAAAAATCCAGCGAGGTTACATTGGTTTGGTCCCCCCCGGTATAAGTCGCAGTTTGGTCTGTGGTGCCTGTTTCCAGCAATATCGTAATGCTGCCACCATTCAGGGCAATATCTACCGGGGCATTGTATCCAACCGTAATGGTAATGTTTTGACCGATGCCATAGGTGCCATCTGGCCCTCCGCTAACATTATCGGGGACTGGTTGGCCAAGCAGGGTGTTGAATGAAAATATTCCCAGGGCCATGAGGATGAATTGATATTGTAAGCTTTTCATAGTTGTTTAACTAATTAACTAGTTTCCCCTTAATATTTACCTTTACCAGCATCATCAGTTTCACTTCGTTGGTATTTTGCATGGTGCCGAGAAACACGAAACCCCTGTCTTCGGCCTGTACAATAGCCACGCCTGTTTCGTTACCGGTGCCGCCAATAATATTAATAAAGCCGGCATTGCCCACCGTGCCGTCAAACCCTACCTTGGCCACATAAAAATCAAGGTCGGTACGGGTGGTGCTGCCATCCAGGTGCTTGTTAGTGGCGCCCAGTACTACATATTCGCCATCCGCAGCCTGCACAATGGCATTGGCATAAACATCATACCCCTCTTCGGCAACAAACCCCGGGGAGCCGGGCGTGGTACTGTTTACCATACCGATGGCCCGTCTGCCATTTCTGATTACGGTTTGCACCACCATCAAACTATTGAAACTGATATTGGTGCCGCCCGCCAGGTCGGTGATGGTTTCATCATTTAATAATTGCCGGCCATCCAGGATCGAAATCTGGTCGCGGGGTGCGGCCAGCAGTTGCACAGCAAAATTACCGGCATCCGTGATCTGCGAGGTCCAGGTAAAGTTATCAGGGCTGTCTTCATACAGCCTTCTGGAAGCATTGCGCCTGTTGCCGTTAGAACCCCATTTGCGCACTGCCGCCCAGGAAGGGGTAAGCGTGGCATCATAGCCATATAAAAAAGTGGAATCGGCAGGGCCGGACAAATTGGCTATATAACCGCAAACAACCACCTCATTCCTGCTGCTGACTGTAATGCCCGTGCCGTGGTAATTATTGTTACTGCCCAGGCTGGTATAAAGCGGGTTTTCCCCCTGCAGGTTAGTTTTAATCAGGCTCATACTGGTAGATAGCGGATCCGTAGTTTTAATACTATCACCGATGATTAAGTAACCGTCTGCAAGAGCTGCCAGGGCGCTGCCCCGGATGCCGCCAAACCCCCTGGCCCATAGCTGGTTGCCTTGCAGGTCAACTTTTATCAGCAGGGCGGTGGTTGCGTCTTGCCGGTTGGTATTATTGCCCAGCAACAGGTAGCCGTCATCGAGTTTCAGCAAGTCGGCTGCTTCGGTGTTGCCGTCTTCACCAAAATATTTTATAAAGGCCTTGTCCTGGGCCGGCTCCAGTTGTTCAAGGTTGCAGGCCACAAGCGAGGTTAGCATGACAATAAAAGCTGTTATCCTTTGCATGGTACTAGCGCAATTGTTTAGGTATGTAAATATAGCGGGTGTAGCCGAGGGAGATGGCTACATGGTTCAGGCGGTAAACATCGTCTTGTACCAGGGTGTTAAGCTGGGCCGCGTTGGCCGGGCTTAACACCTGTCCGCTGCCGGTCAGGTTTGTCAGGCTGTAGAGGTACCTTACCTCAAAAGAGACAAACCCTTCATCCAGCTTTACGGTAGCCCCCCCGCCTGCCAGAATGCCGAAGTTGAGCCGGTTTTTATCTGCGGTAGTATTTACGGTAAAACCCACTTCGGGGTCGTTGGGCATTTTCAGGGTAGCGAGGTCGGCCGGTTTGCTGGCGTTGAGCAGGTAGCTGGCCGAACCGCCCAGGTTGGCATATAACTTAACGTTGGGCATATTTTTAAACGCAAAATTGTATTTTACGGATACCGGTAGTGATAACCAGTTTTGATTTTCAAAGTTTTCCACGGTGATGTAATCGGTACCACTCACTGCCCCGGATTGTTTCCCCACCCGGTTGATGGCCATCGATTTAAAATGGAGCTCGGGGTAAAGGATGAAGTTTTTGGCAAACGCATATTCAAAGTTCACGCCTATGCCTACAAAGCCGAACTGAATCGTATAGGCCGGCCGGCTGCCGTTAAGGTTTAAGGAACTGTTCAGGCCGGTAACCACCGGCTGGGCAAAATTAAATATATAACGTACGCCCAGGTTAAACAGCGGCTTGTAGCGGAACTGTTCGTGCAGGTTGATAAACTCTGTGGGGTCAATAGCGGGGTTTACCTTAAATTCATGATCGGTTTGCAAGAGCCGCAGCATCGTGGCTTCGGCCATTGGCTGATCTTCGAGAAATATATATGATAAGGTAAGCAGGCGCAATACTTGTGATTTCTGCGCTTTTGAATAGACTCCGCTTTCCAGGCAATCTTTCAGCAAGGCCTGAATATCCTGGATCCGGCCTTCATCATAGCGCTGTTGGGCAATCTCAATGTTTTGGATACAGGCATCGCCCTCCCCCTCCTGGGCGAGGGCCCAAAATGGCGCTATTAGTAGTAATAGAGTAACTATTTTTTTCATATGCTTATTTTATCTCACAGGTATTGCCATCAAAAGGATAATCTTCGGTTATTTCGGCCACATACATTTCCCACTCCTGGGTATTGAAATTACGGGTTAACAAGCCACACAGCCGGTTGGCCATAACTTCAATGTTCATTGGCCATACTTTTACCTCACCATGCTCGAAGCCCCCGCCAAAGAGGAACTTGCTATCGGGGGAGAAGGACAGGGAAGAGGCCCAGCCCGACAAGTAGAGGACATAGGGCTGGTCATTCAGGTTATGCATATTCCATACCCGGATGGTTTTATTCAGGCTGGCTACGGCCATATAATTGCCATCGGGGCTGAATTTAATATCGCTTATCCTGGCCAGGTTGTCGGTAAATACCCTGTCACGCGTTTGGGTCTGGGTGTTAAACAG
Organism: Cyclobacteriaceae bacterium; assembly: GCA_026989505.1. Taxonomy (GTDB): domain Bacteria; phylum Bacteroidota; class Bacteroidia; order Cytophagales; family Cyclobacteriaceae; genus S012-113. Next base: position 10,014 of record JALSJF010000191.1, on the reverse strand, counting down.
CGAAATGGGCCCGTCTAACTCGCCAACCACCAGATAGTTGTCATCGCGGCTGAAGCGCAGGGAGGTAAACACCGATTGCGGATATTCCGGATAGGGGATAAGCTGGTTATTATTGCTGATGTCCCACACATATACTTTCCCATCGGCCCCGGCCCCGGCCAGCAGGCGGCCATTGTGGCTGATGTTCAAATCATTTATTTTGACCGGGGGGCGGATAAAGTCGTGTACTGCTTTAGCGTTTAAGTCCACTTCCTGGATGTTTTTACCGGCCTCGGAAAGGATAAAGTACCTTGAGGAAGGCTCCAGGACTTCGATATCCTTAACGGTACCCCTGAAGCCTTTGATGACGGTAACCTGCCGGTTGTCCAGGTTAATTACCTGCATAAAAGCCTCGTTGGTTTCGGGGTCGCGGAAGTCACCGGCTGCCAGCAGGTATTTGTCATCAGGGCTCATAACCAGGTCCTGGATAACGTGCGTGCCCTGCTGTTGCCGCAGGATGGTATCGGCTGTTACCACGCCATTTTCTATCTGCCAATGCAGGATTTTACCGCGGGAGTCGCCCGAATAAATATATTCCCCGGTACCGGAGCCCGTAGTTACGGCATTTACCTGTTGTTCATGGCCTTTGAGGGGGCGGGTGGTGAGATCGTTAAAGCCATTGGCCCCCAGGGCAGCGTATATCCCGGCAAAAACATCGGCATTGAAAGGATTGCCTTCATGTTCCTTATTAAACTTATAGGCTTGCATGGCCAGCAGGCCTTTTAGCTGCTTGTCGGGGAAGTTGCCGGTGGCTTTCAGGGCCAGGGCTTTGGAAAGCGACAGGTAACGCTCTTTTCGGGCCAGGGCTTCTTTTTCCCGGGCGAGTTGTTCGTTCTGTTTGGCCAGTTTTTCTTGTTCCCTGGCAATTTTAGCTTCATCATCGGCCCGCTTTTTCTCCCTTTCCGCTTCTAATCTCCTTAATTCTGCCAGTTTACTGGCATTGGTAGCACTATCCTGGGCAATGCGTGCCTTTTCCGCTTCAATTTTCGCCCGTGCTTCCTGTATCCTGGCCTCTTCAGCATTAATTTCTGCCTGTCTTTTCTGAAACTCGGCAACTGTTTTGGCCGAGTCAGCCTGCATTCGTTGAGCCTCGGCCTCCTGGAAATTTTTCTCAGCCTCTATTTGCGCTTTTTCCGCCACGGTTTTCTGGGCAAAGGCATAAATCAGGAAGATAACACTGATTACGGCCGCAGCCCCAAGGATGAGGGCAGTAATTTTTACCCGTTGCAGGGCTTTTTTAGCCTGCAACTCTTTGATTTTCTGTTCTTCTTCAAAGGCTTTTTTGGAGTACTCCAGAAACACCATGGTACGCTCGTAGGCCGGGTCATAGCGCTGGCCCCAAACCAGGGTGGGCTTATGTTTTAGTTGCCAGTTGAGGGCCAGTTGCAGATCGGGTGGGCGCCAGAGGCCCCCTTTGCCTTCCTGGTGCATGGCTGCGGCCTCGGCCAGGCGCAGGTACATGTTAATCGATTCAGCTTCCTCATCCACCCAGTTTTTCAGCCGCACCCAGATGCGCATCAGGCTTTCGTGTGAGATGTCAATCATGGAGTCGGCCGTCAGTTCTTTGCCCACCGGGGGCATCAGCAGTGAGCGGCCGGGGGCGCGGAACTTCTCAATTACTGCGGCTACTTCTTCCACCGAGGTGTCGGCAATGGCGGCAATTTCCCCCAGCAGGGTAGGGCGCCTGATACCAAAATTCTCCCCCCGTTTTTCGGTGATGGTTTTAAACAGGATGGCGCATATTTCCCGCTGATAGTCAGTAAGTTCATCGTAGGCTTCATTGGCATGCATCGATAGCGCCTCGGTCATGGTGCCAATGGCCTCATAATGTTTGAGGTCAATAATTTCTTCCCCTTCGCGGTAATGGGTCCAGTAGTCCCAGGTCCGCATCAGGGCATGCTGCAATATGGGCAACTGGTCGGGGTTATCACCCAGGTCGTTGAGCAGGCGCTGAACCAGCCGTCCGGCAATCTTACCCCCGGCTACGGCTACGGGCCCTTCAATGGCCCTGCGCTTTTGCTCACGGGTAAGCTGCGGGATAAGGTAATGGCTGTCGTTTATTTTTTTGGTAAGTTCGGCAAACTGGGCACATTCACCGATAAAATCGGAACGCATGGTAATGGTTACATAAATGGGCGTTTCCTTATTATTGATAGCCTCCATCAGCAGGCTGATAAAGTTCAGGGTTTCGTCAAGGGCATTGCGGTCAGACTTATTGGCTTTGAAGCGGAAGAGTTCTTCAAACTGGTCGATCAGCACCAGGTAGTTTTTGTTGGTTACTTTTTTAACTTGCCTGATGGCCTCTACCAGGCCCAGCGAGCTGCTCTTCATCAAGGTGGTGAGGATGGTGCGTTTCACCTTTTTTTCATCGGCATCGGCTGTTATGTACCCGGGGTCTTGTTCCAGGATGGCCTCGGCCAGGTTGCTGATGGGGTTACTGCCCGGCCGGGCCACAATTACCTCCCAGTTGGGGCCGGCATCGGCCATAAAACCACCGTAAAGGATGGGCAATACCCCACAGTAAACAAACGATGACTTACCACTGCCCGAGGGGCCGATAATGCCCACAAAACGGTGCTGCGATAGTTTCATCAACACCTCATCTGTTTGTCCCTCACGCCCGAAGAAAAGGTGGCTCTCATCAATATGAAAAGGCCTTAATCCCGGGAAGGGGTTGGCAATACGGGTATTTATAGCAATTGCAGAACTCATAATGGCTTGTTTAGGCCTTTAATAAATTTATCCAATTGGTTGGCTAAGGGCTCCTTCTTGTCCATACTAAGCACTTCCAGGTCAAAGTCCTGGTACATCTTACTGTTCATGTCCACACCTGGGCCACCTACTATTGCCTTGCCCAGTACGGGCTTGCTGCGCCCCAGGCCAGGGGCTTTCACCAGGTCAAGCAGCTTCATGCGCACCCAGTTATCATTCACCTTGCCCTTGAAAACGATGCCGATATCCAGTAGTTTAAGCTTTTGCAGGTGCATTTTGCGCAGGTCCAGGACATTGCTGTCAAAATCGGTATGCAGTACATTGAGCCCGGCTTTAATCAATTCTTTGCTCACGGCCGTGGCTTCAGCGGTATCTGTTTTATCATAAATAAGGTAAGCGTTATATTTTTTGTCGTCCAGCTTTATTTCTTTAAGCGGGGTGTCGCTTTCCTCCTGATGATCAAACAGTTCTTCGCGCAGGGTATTCTTAAAGTCTTCCAGCGGGGTTTGAAAGATTTCAGCGGCTTCCAGGTTGGTTAAATCACGTTGAATGTTTTCGATAAAGGCTTTTTGCTGGTCGCTGGAACTCTCCTGGTGGGGGTTAATCCAGATCAGCCGTTGCAGCTTACGGCCGGAGGGGTTTTCGCGCACTTTTTGCGCAGCCAGTTTATTCTGCATATCTACCAACGAGCGCTCTCCGTTAACAGGAATTTCACCATAGGAGTTGCCAATCAGGTGCACTGAAATAATACTCTCCTGCAGCATTTCCCTGATCACCTTTTCGGCAGCCGCTGCCTCCCGTGGCAGGGTGTAATCGGGCAACACCCGGAACCCGTGCCGTTGCAGTTCCCTGCGGATGACGTTACGCTGCACGTTCAGGTCCTGCCCGGTTTCGGCCAGGTAAATGGTATCGCGCTGGTAAAGGGGTTTTACCCCGTCTTTTTTGCCTGCCTCGGCCAGCATAACGAGAGACTCGTGCACATCATAGGCCAGGTCAACCATTTTCATCCAGTAAACATTTTCGGCTGCAGGGCCAAAATAATCATTAAAAACAATGGAATTACCGGAGTCATAATCCAGGTCAAAGAGTTCATAGGGCAGGGCATCCCTGAGCTTGGCGGGTTGCTCCTCATAAGGCACATTGGTTTTCAGCACTTTAAACAACCGCTTGGCCGAGGAGGAGCCGTTGGCCCGGTAGAATTCCTCGATGGCATCCAGGCATTGGCCGGAGTTGACGAAATGGGGTGATAAAACGGAGATCAGGATACCGGTGTTTTTTAATTCGGCCACCGTGAGGGACGACCCTTCCGATTTCAGGCTGATGACCGGTTGGCGCCCCAGTACCTGGGTAAGCATAATAGTAAGGAAATGGGCAAAATCACTTACCCAGCCGTTGGCTTTGCCGGCCGGTTCGTTGTCTTTTTCAGTATAATTGATGATGATATCTTGTTCCATAAAAAAATACTAAGTAATAATTTCGGTTTTCGTGTATTGGTTAGCAACCCTGTTGATAAAAGATTTTATGAGCTCGGGGTAGTTTATCAGTATGTCAAAAAGGCTGTTCAGGGAAATCCCCAGCATCAGGGCAGGGACTTGCGCTTTGGTATTGATCTCTGCATCCTCGTTTTCGCAAAAAATAGTACCCATAAGGTGGCTGTCTGCCGGGTTGCTGAACCGGGCCGTCCCGATATTGGTTTGCAGTGTACCTTCAAAAACCACAAATACTTCATGCGGGTGTTGCGAAACACTAAATTCCTCGCCTTGCCTGAGCCTGAATGAGTGCATCTGGCTGACCATCTGCGAGAGCAGGAGGCCGGTGAAGCCGGTGAATTCGGGCATTGCCTGCAATTTAATCACCACGTCAAATACCAGGGGCAGGTTGTTTTCTACGCGGTACACCATCCTTTCCAGGGCTTCGGCTTTATGGGTAAGCCTTTGTAATACGCTGCGGTATTGGGCAGGCTTGTTTTTATAGGTTATCCAGGTAGCCAGTTCCGCCAGCAAGGGGTCGGGGTTGAACATATGGGCCACAATGCTGTCGTCTAATGCAATATCTTTATTGTGGGCAATGGCATACAAGGTGCAGGCTTTGGTCCAGCGGTTGACGTTACTGCTTTCGCGGTTGAGCAGGTAATTGTAGGTTTCGCTTTCCGCATAAACCTGCCGTGGGTAAAAAACCTGCAGCTTATCGAGTTTTTCATGGGCCGAGATGTCATCGAGTAAAGGAAACAGCTTGGGTTTCATGTCCTGGGCCAGGAAGATATCCAGCAGTTCTATCGCATAGGTGATGCCTTCGGTCGTGCCCAGTTCAATATTTTCTTTTACCAGCTCTATCGAATCCGGGTCATAAATAATGGCCAGCAGCATGTAGATAAAGTCGAAATTGCTTTTAATTTCTTCATCAAGGGCTTGTTGCAGGGGCTGGTTATAGGCTTCATCGGTCAGCTCGGTTTTGGCGGTGATGTTCCACAGGGCTTTGCCGATTTCATCGTTGAGGATATCATTGAGCACAAGGGCTTCCTTGCGGGTGGCGGTATATCTGTTTTTACTGAGGGAGATCAGAATTTGCTTGACAATTTTCCGGTCGGGGAAGTCGATTTTTTGCCATAATAGCTGATGGGCTTCCTCCCCGCCAATCTCCACCATAATATTGATGAGTTTGATCATTACCGACAAGGTTTGGCCCGAGCGGTGAAAGGCATTTTCCAACACCGGCAACACCTGGTTGCCGGCTGCTACCAGGGCTGAAGCCGCTTCATAGGTAAACAACTTATTGCCCAGCAGTTCAATCAGCAGCGGCCAGGTTTCGCTGCGGTTCACCTTACGGGCCGTAATGATAGCCTGCTGCCGTACCTCGTTATCGGGGTCGCGCAACAATTCGAGTAAAACAAATATATTGCTGTTGTTCACTAAGCTGCGCAACAGCTTGGCAGCCAGGCAGCGGTCATCTTTATTAATTGACTTGGCCAGGTTATAGAGGCGGTCATCGCTAACGGATAATACCTCTCCCTGGTTGGCGCTGGCAGCCGCCTGATGGGCCAGCTCACGCAGTTCGCGGGCCCCCTCAACAGTTTCACCCTTTTTGTCGAAGTTCAGGTCGAGTTCGGCTATTTTTTTCTCGGCAAAAGCCCGCAGGCTAAGGTTGTCGGTGTTGGCCAGTTCGCGGATTTTATGCTCAAAGTTCAGCGGAGAGGTCAGTTGCAGAAATTTCAGGTGGGTTAGTTGTTCATTAACCCCCTCGGCACTCAGTTCTTCTGCCTGATGTTCATGCGTGGCTTTTTTTGTTGATTTTCCTTCTTCCAGGGCTACTTCCAGGGTAGAGCGGTAGCCGTTGTACATTTTTTGGGTAACAAAAAACCACAACAGCAACAACGGGGTTACACCCATCAGGATATAAATCAACGACAGGTTGAACTGGTTCATCAGGATAAGTATGCCGCCCGCTACCAGGCCTCCGAGGGCCGTAATAAACCCCTCTATTTTAGTGTTAACATCAAATTTGATGTTGGGGTTAATGGGCAGAAAGTAAAGTTTAAAGGTGGGGCCGTCCAGGGCGTCTTTTAAGGAGTCGATAAATAATTTGGCGGCCGCAATAGCAAGGAAGAACCAGATCAGGTCAACGCCTTCCCCCGGCTGGAAGCCCATGAAAAAACCGGTGAAAATAGCAGCCCCGGCCAGGATAAGGGCCAGCACCGGGTTGATAATAAGGGAGGTTTTCAGGCCGTAATTTTCTATTATCCAATCGGTTACGAAAGTCTGGAAGAGAAAGCTGAAGATCACTACGGTGGCTTCGAAGTTGGCCAGAAAAGAGGCTTTCTCTGCTTCTGTTTCCCACTGCAGGTTAATTACATTGAGAAAAGAATAGTCAATAAAGGTGACACACATCAGGGAGATCACTACAAAGGCGGTCATCAGCCGGGTGTAGTTATTGGTGAACAGTTTTTTCAGCGGCATGGTGCGGCTTTTTACACTGCCTTCGCGTTTGGTTTGCAGGTTGGCGGTGCTGGCAATAGCAATGGCCGAAACTAACATGCCGGTAACCCCGATCATACTCACCAAAAAGAGGTCCAGGGTTTTAATCCAGCCCCGGTCGAGCACAAAGGCAATGGAAAACAGGGCGACAATAGAGGCAATCAGTTGGCCGGTGTCGATACCCCCGATTATCCTCTTGGCTTGCTTGAGGTCAAACACCCGGCCAAAAAAGCCCCAGAACATAAGCAACGAAATATACGAGAAGGGCAGGGCCAGCACAAAGCCGGCAAACACAATATAGCCTTGCTGGGCAACAAAGGCCGATAATACCCACACCACAGTAGTGGTGGCCAACATAAAAACCATAAAGCCGTAAACCAGCCATTTATAAGGTATCCGGGCTTGCAGATAGGCATAAATATAGGTGGCGGCAATGCCAATGATACCCGAAACCAGAAAAGCCTGGGCCAATACATTTTCATCCTGGAAGTAATTCAGGAAAATAGCCGGGGCGGCAACATCGTAGGTAGCTAAAAATATACCGGTAAAAAAACCGAGATACAACATTAGCTTTACCGATGGCACCTCTTCGGGCCGGGCATTTAAAACCTTGATGATCAGGTTTTTCACGGTTGTGCTTAGATTAGTTACTTCTAAACTTTAATATTAGGGTAAATTCACAACTTGTCAAAGAAAAAACTGACTTAAATCATAGGCAAATATTGCAACATTAACGTAACAGCAAGGAACTGTCGCCATAACTAAGAAAACGGTAGTCATTAGTTAAGGCTTCCTGGTATATCTTTTGCCAGTTATTGCCAACAAAGGCGGCCACCAGCAGAATGAGGGTACTGCCGGGCTGGTGAAAGTTGGTAATCAGGCCGTCACAGACTTTAAATGTGTAACCGGGCATGATGAATATTTCGGTGTTGCCCTCTATAGCATCAAGCTGATTGTCCTCCAGGTGGGCCAGAACGCGGGCCAGGGCTTCTTTGCGGCTGGGCAATTTATGTTGATTGAAACCATAAGGGGCCAGTCTGGCTATGGTAAACCCGTTGCTGCCGGTTGTCAGGAGCTGTACCCCATACCAGTAGGTGCTTTCCAGGGTACGCAGGGCGGTGGTGCCTACTGCGGTAACGTGCCTGGCTGCGAGGAGGTTTTGCAGGTTGGTTTTGTTAATGATGATTCGCTCGTTGTGCATGGGGTGTTGGCTAACATCATCCACCTTTATCGGCTGGAACGTACCGGCACTCACATGCAGGGTAAGGAAATCGGTTTTAATGCCTTTGGCGGATAATTCCTGCAGCACTTTGCCGGTAAAATGCAGGCCTGCCGTTGGTGCGGCCACGGCCCCGGGGCATTTGCTGTACACCGTCTGGTACCTTTCCTTGTCGGCTTCTTCATCCGCCCGTTTAATATAAGGGGGAAGCGGCATGTGACCGATCTGGCTGATAATCTCCCCGAAGGTGGTTGTTGGGTTTTCCCAGGAAAATTCCACTAGTTTTTTTCCCTTGTTCACCAGGCGTACCTTGAGTAGTGTTTGCCGGTGCTTGCCGGCTATTTCACTAAGCAAAGTTTCGTCTTCGGGCCACTTCTTTAAATTACCGATAAGGCAATGGTAGGTTACTTTACCGGTGGTGTTCAGGGTGTCTTCTATGCGTTGTCCCGGGGCGGCCGGGGAGAGCAAAAAAACTTCAATTTTAGCCCCCGATTTACGTTGCAGAAAGAGCCTGGCCTGTATTACTTTTGTATCATTGAAAAACAAGGTGGTATTGGCCGGCAAAAGGCCGGGCAACTCATGAAAAATATGATGCGAAATTTTGCTACCTTTATAGAGCAATAATTTTGCCTGGTCGCGTTCAGCCAGGCCGTGCGTGGCTATTTTGCCGGCTGGCAGATGATATGTGTAGTCTGATAGTTTGATGTTCTTCACGGCCTTAACCTTTTACGCAGCAAAAATGAGATAAATTTTGATTTAAAGACAAAATATCAGACTAAATGGCCCTTGTATTTGAGATTGTTCCGTATACCCTGAAATTTAAATTTGCCGCCCGCACCTCCCGGGGTGAACTTCGTGAGCATCCTACCTGGTTTTTAAAGGTTTGGGACGAAGGCAACCGCAATGTGGTAGGTTACGGGGAATGTGCCCCCTTTGAGGGCCTGAGTATAGACCATTCCCCCGATTTTGAGCAACGTTTGCGTACCGCCCTGCGCAGGCTTGACGGGGCTGTGTTGCCGCAGTCGCTGGCCCAAATAGACAAATACGCTGGTTATATTGATGACGATTTGCCGGCCGTGAAATTTGGCCTGGAAACCGCCTTGCGTGATTTGTTCTATGGCGGGCAACAAAAAATCTTCGACTCACCTTTTTTTAATGAGCATAAATCTATTGATATTAATGGCCTGGTATGGATGGGGGCGAAAGAAGAGATGCTTGACCGGCTGGAATTGAAGATTATGACGGGTTTTGAGTGCATTAAGTTAAAAATTGGCGCCCTTAATTTAGAAGATGAACTGGATATTATTCGTGATGCCCGCTCCATGATCGGCAACAGCAGCCTGACTATCCGGGTGGATGCCAACGGGGCCTATACCGAAGAGGAGGCAAAAAAAGTGCTGGCCATGTTGGCGGAATATAATGTGCAGTCGATAGAGCAGCCGATAAAGCCCGGCCAGGTGGAGGCCATGCAACGGCTTTGTGCCGCCAGCCCGGTGCCCATAGCCCTGGATGAAGAATTGATAGGCGTTACCGGCCCCAACAAAAGAAAGCTGCTGGAGACGGTTAAACCCCAGTTTATTGTGCTTAAACCAACCTTGCTGGGGGGCTTTGCGGCTACCCGCGAATGGATATCCCTGGCCGAAGAACTTGGCATTGCGTGGTGGGTTACCTCGGCCCTCGAATCCAATATCGGCCTGAATGCCATTTGTCAGTTTACCAGTCAGTTTGCGCCTACGTTAACCCAGGGCCTGGGCACGGGCGATCTCTATGAGAACAATATCCCTTCCCCGCTGACCATCAACAACGGATGCATTTACCTCGCTAAAGATAAGCACTGGTATTTAAATATGGCCGAAAGGCAGGCCTGATAGAAGGCTTGCTCTTTCGTTAAATTCTTATACCAGGAAATTGTGTTGGCGTACAAAAATAGGGGCCGAGGTTGCTTTATAAGCTTTTGGCAAGTAGCTTTGTTTTGAAATTAATTATAATCTTTAACCAACAATAGTAAAATGAAGAAAAACACTTTTAAAGCAGTATTAATGATTTTTTTGGGTTTGGTATTAACAACTTCGT
>JALSJF010000190.1 GCA_026989505.1 Cyclobacteriaceae bacterium | reverse complement strand
CCACCATTTATCTCGGGGTTGTCTAAGATGTTGAACTGGCGGTTACGTAACAATACCGGCTGGGCGAACCCGGTTGAGTTTGCATTTTGGTCAAAGTTATTAAAGGTATTCTGCCAGAAGACTTGTTCAGATGCATCGTACGGATCAAATACCGGTATCCAGGTAGCACCACCATCTTTAGACACATCGAAGGCTACCTTATCTACCCCGGGTTCTACCAAAACCACTTCATCATAGCTCACCATTGCCATAGCCTGGTTAAGGGTTATGGGATATTTCAGCAGGTAGGAGATTTCGGTAGTACCAAAGGGTCCGTCAGGATAAGGGCTGGCCGAAACCAAAGCGGGTGTGTCAAACCTGTCGGGTTGGGTAATGCTGAAATTGACCCCGGCAAAATCATCTGTGGGGGTGTTAAAATCATTTATATACATTGTTCTCGCACTACCTATTTCGGCCACGGGCACTTCAAAATAACCGGTAGCCGGGGCAATTGTGGTATTGGGGTATTTTGCTTTATCCACGGCAATAATTCTGTATTTGAAAACATCAGTGGCAGAAATTGCCGGAGAGAAAGTTAAATTGACTGTATACTGGCCGGCTGAACCGGGTAATGAAAGGTATTGGATTGTCCCATTCAGGTCAACTTCATAAATCACCGAGTCTAAAACCGTATTGTCGGTTACTTTGGCATTAAGTACTATCTCAGTATCACCTACAAACATATAATCGGGGGTAACCTGGGTTATAACCGGAGGTTTTTCATCAACTTGAATTTTTAAATTATCGATAGCCCAGCCCCACCCATGTACAAGTTGGTCAGCATAAATTTTAAACCTGATCAGTAGGGTGTCGCCAGCGTTGAAGTTCCCATTGGCGGTCATATTAATTTCTTTGTTTGTAAAGAGGGTTTTGTCGCCAAGAGCAATTGAGTTACCATCGGTATCTTTGTCGCTGTTCCACTGGTCAAGCCAGGGCTGGTTTTCGCGTGAATCATAACCATCCGCCAGCGGCAGCCAGGAGTTACCTAAATCGGTTGAACCTTCTACAACTACATAATCCCAGAACTGGTTATCGCCATACACGGTACCCGACTCCCCGGGTTCAACCAGTACCACTTCGTCAAAACTAAGGCTGGCATCCAACGAAGATAAAATTATAGGTTTTTTTAGCATGTAGGTAAGCTCCAGGGTATCATCATGAGCCACTCCGTCAACAATACGATAGGGATGATCAGACTGAATAGCATCACTATCAAAGCCGGTTTCCGGCCCGATTCTGAAACCAAGGCCGACAAAGTCGCTGGAAGCTGCGTTAAAATCATTTTCATAAAATGTAACAGCCGGGCCTATTTCTTCAACTGTAATGGCATAAAAGCCGGGTGCAGGAAGCGTAGTGGTGTTGGGTACTGCGGCAATATCTTGTGTAGATAAGGAATATTCAACTATATCACCCTGAACTACGCCAAGGGCACCGATATCCCAGTTTAGGCTATATTCACCTTTATATTGGCCAGCTATAGTGCTTGAGGTTAAGGGTATGGCTACGGTGTTAGTAGCTCCGCCATTAATCCGGTAGGTTAACGTTAAGCCGGTAACCCCCATATTGTCTGTTACCGTGGCGGTTATAGGAACTACGGCATCGTGAAGGAATACGAGACTAAGCGAGTCATGCTTTATGGTGGGGGCAATGGTGTCTCTGGCCATAACAAACTGCCAGAAATATTGTGGGGCCTCTCCCGGGCTGGTATACGTTTTTCCCCCCTGGGCATCCACATTAATGTAGTAACTCACTTTTTCCCCATTGCCCGTTGCCGGAATGGTGCCCGTGTACTCGTTGGCCGTACCTGTTGGTGTCATATTTACTATCACCTCGTTGGTGAAGTCGGAGTAGGTATAGTGAAGGTTTACGCCCCCTGTAAGGACGGCACTGTCGCCTTTGGCGATTACGGTGATTACCCGGTCGGATACGGAGTCTTCTGAGTCTAATAACTTTTGATGGTTTATTTGCATGGCCACCCATCCCATATCCTCAAACATTTGCAGGGCAATACCAGGGTCGTGGATAGACTCTCCATAACTAAAACGGGGCGACATCAGTGAGTTGGGGTCGCCTGCGGGATAGGTAGCCTCATCGAGGTGGGCAATACTTGAGCCGCTGCTCCATCTACTGGGGGCGTAGAGTTTAGGGCGGTCATCAGCGGTAGGGAAGGCGAAACTGTTAAAAAACAGATTGCCGCTTACCAGGGCATCGCCCAGTTCGGTGGTTCCGGTAGTAAAAGTTTCAACCAGGTTGCTGCCATCGCCCAGTTCAATGTGCCGGTCATAAACCATAGGTGCACCATACACGGTATAGTAACCCGTGCCATTGCTGTTAAAGGTACCATCGGAGAAACCCAGGCCATGGCCGATTTCATGGAGTATTACAGAAACAAAATCGTATTGTGTACTGGGCGTATTGCCGTCAAGGCCATAGTACCAGGAAAAAGTGCTGCTAAACTCCATAAAAATATCGGCATCGCCTGGGTTATTTAGCTCCTTGCCGGCAATTTTTTCAGCCATGGCCACTACATAAAAAGTATTTATTTTCTGGGCGTTATCAAAATTGGCATAACGTGCCGTTGCCCCGGCCTGACCGAGAACACCTTCATCCAGCGGGCTCATTTTGGCATCGATGCGTATGGGTACATCCGATTGGATTAAAGAAGACCAGATATCAACAGCATATTGGAATGCCGTTTGCTGTTCCTGGGTAAAATCAGTATAGGTTACCTCAAAAACGGCTGCGTTAGAACCGGATACTCTGGATGATGCCGCAGAGTTAAGGTCTCCACGAAAAGGCACCCTTGTATTGGCGTCAATAGCATCACCGTAATCAACTATAATCCGGGGCTTATTATTAACCAAAGGCTTAATGTCGCGCATCGACTGGGCGAAAGAAAAGAACGGCAGGAGAACCATAATCAGGATTACACTCCTTTTACTAAGATTACAATTGTGCATAATTAACTAGTCTAAGCTGCTAATATAATAGCAATTTTGTAGAACAGGTAACCGAAACTTTCTATATTAGCTTAAAATTTTACCAAAAAAATATGCGGCACCTGCTTATTTTACTTCTATTTGTTACGTTAGGTTGTAAATCCGGCCAACAAGCCAAAAGTAATGCCTACCCGATAATCAGCTATGAAAAAACCGCTTGCATGGGGCCCTGCCCGGTTTACATTTTTAAAGCTTACCCCGATGGCCGCGTAACCTACACGGGCAAGGAGTTTGTTGACCTGAAAGGGGAGTTTGCTGCCGTACTCTCGAGAGAGGAGTTAGCTGAACTCACGGGTTATTTTGACGCAGCCAATTTTTTTAATTTTGCCAATGTATATTCGGCTAATGTTAAAGATCTGCCCACCAAATTTTTGTATTACGATGATGGCCGGCAAAATGCCAAGGTTACCGACTACTACGGGGCCCCGGAAGCGTTGAAAAAGCTGGAAAAGGAGATTGAAGCCTTTATCAAAAAAATTGTCTGGCAACCGGTTGACCGGTAACCAATACAGCCGTGAAAGGGCGCCTAATTCCCCCTGGCATAGGCTTCCACCGCCCGCCATACCCGGAAGTTGTTCCGGTAGCAGATTTTGGCAATATCGTCTTCCGAATAACCCCTGCGTAGCAATTCGGCAATTAAATTAGGGTAGCCGGAAACATCTTCCAGCCCGCGGGGCACACTGCTTACCCCGTCAAAATCGGAGCCGAAGCCAACATGGTCAATGCCGGCTACCGTCACCACATGGTCAATATGGTCGGCCACCATTTGTACGGTGGTAAATAAGGTAGAATCAACGTCTTCTTGTTGAAAGGCCTGATCAAGGAAGAAGGAGCCAAAAGTTACGTTAATTACCCCGCCATGTTCGGCCAGTGTTTTGATAATTTCATCGGGCATGTTACGCTGAAAGCCGGGGGTAAAATGCCGGCAGGAAGAATGGGAAGCGAACACCGGGGCTTTGGCTATACGGATAACATCGTAAAAAGCGCTGTCGGTTATGTGCGAAACATCCACAATGATGCCCACCCTGTTCATCTCGGCTACTACCTTTTCGCCAAAAGGGCTGAGGCCGTTCCAGGTTTGGGTGGTGTCGTAAGAAGAATCGCATATATGGTTGTCTTTGGCATGGGTCAGGGTAATATAACGGATACCCCGGTCATAGAAGTACTTTACATTGGCCAGGTCCCCTTCCAGGGGAGCGCCATTTTCCATCCCCATGGGCAGCGAAATCAAGCCTTGTTTAAACTGGGCCTCAATATCATCAGGCGAGGTCGCCAGGGCAAACTTGTTTGGATGTTTAGCAACCAGGCCTTCAACCAGGTCAATAAGGCTGTCGGCCAAGGCTTTGGCGCCATTATTTTCCCGGTCAGCGGGTACGTATATCGACATAAAGGGCGCATCAAGCCCACCTTCTTTGGCCCGCACATAGTCGAAATGGCCACCTGTCCGCTGGCTAATATCTTCGGGGTGTTTGCGTAGCCGGTAGGGGATATCAATATGGCCGTCAACAATAATATTTTTATGGGCTAATTCGTTGGCCCTGCCTAAAATTTCTTCTGCCGTCATCTTGGTTTGGGTGTTGGGTGAACTGCAAGCGAACATAGCTGCCAGGGCAGCGAGCACGGGGAGGGTACCGGGGTGTTTCATGTAGTTGGTTTTAAACGCCAAGTTTAGGCAAACGTAGTCAAATACTGATGGCAAATGTGATAAGAGGCAATATTTGCTGCCCGAAACAGGTGTTGCCCAAGGGGGATAGGGGTGCTGCGGGAAAAATACGCTAAAGGTAGCCCGGGCTAAGTATATTTTTGGCAATTTTACTTTTGCAATGGCATTACCCGAAATAGACATCCTCGGCACCGGCAATTTAGCGTATAACCTGGCCCCGGCTTTGGAGCAGAGCGGGTTTATTATTAACCGGGTTTACGGCCGTTCGTTGAAGGCGGCTAAAAATCTCGCCAGCAACCTTTATCAGGCAGCGCCTACCGATAGTCTTGATTTTAGCGACAGCAGGTCGTCTGTGCTGCTGCTGGCTATCAGCGATGACGCCCTGGAAGAGGTTTCGCGTGAGTTGGTTTTGCCGGACAATGCCCTGGTGGCACATACCTCCGGCACCCGGCCGCTGGCCGTATTGGGTTATACGGCCAGCCCTAATATTGGTGTTTTCTATCCCCTGCAAACCTTCTCTAAACAAAAGCGGGTGAAGTTTTCCGGAGTGCCGATACTGATTGAGGGAGATAATACCTATGCCGAGAAAACCTTAATAAAAATAGCCGGTAAAGTCAGCAACAAGGTGCAAAAAGCCAACTCCCGCCAACGTAAGCTCATTCACCTGGCGGCCGTTTTTGCCGCTAACTTTACCAATGCCATGCTGGTGCATGCCGAAGAGTTAATACAGCAGGCCAATGCCGACCTGGCGTTGTTGGCACCTTTGCTGGAGGAAACCCTTGGCAAAAGTATGTTGCTGGGCCCGGCTGCAGCCCAAACCGGCCCGGCTGCCCGGGGCGATTTGCAGGTGCTGGATGAACATATGCAAATGCTGGCCGCCACCCCTGCCCGGCAGGAAGTTTACCGGTTAATCAGCCAACAAATACTCGACAGGAGAGATGAAGAATAACAGTCTCATCATCAACATGCTGCGCCTCCTGCGCTGGCCAAACCTGCTGATTGTGGCGGTCACCCAATATGCTGCCGCTTATTTCCTGATTCATGATATGCAACTGCCCGTATTGCTTGGCGATTGGCGTATGCTGGTAGTAAGTATGAGTACGGTACTCATTGCGGCTGGTGGTTATGTGATCAATGATTATTATGATGTAAAAATAGATTATATCAATAAGCCCGAGCGGGTGGTTGTCGGCCGGTTTTTAAAGCGCAGGACCACCCTTACCCTGCATGCCGTACTCAACGGGCTGGGTATCCTGGGCGGTTTTGCGGTTTCCTGGCAACTGGGGGCAATAAATGTTTTGGCTGCCGGGCTGTTATGGCTGTACTCCAACCAATTGAAAAGGCTGCCGTTGTTGGGCAATATAATTGTGGCCCTGCTTACCGGGGCGGCCGTTTTCGTCCTCTTTGTTTTGTACCGGCAGGCCTTGTTTTTATTTGCAACCTATGCTGCCTTTGCTTTCTTTATTTCACTGATGCGGGAGATTGTGAAAGATATGGAGGACCTGGAAGGGGACAAAGAGTTTGGCTGCCAAACCCTGCCGATTGTTATTGGCCTCAGAAGGGCTAAAGTGGTGATCTATTTTATCAGCCTAACCTTTCTGCTGGCAGTGGCGGCCCTGATGCAACATGAAGCCCGGTTTTGGTGGGTGTTTTCAGGGTTGGTGGTTATGCTTTCCTGGCATGCCTATAAACTTTACCGGGCCGACAAGAGCAGCGACTTTGGCCGTTTAAGCACCTTAAATAAACAAATAATGATCCTGGGGCTGATTAGTATGCTATTTATGAAATAATGATGAAGAACTGTAAACTGGCCCTATTTGCTTCGGGCAACGGCAGTAATGCCGAAGCGATCATAAAATATTTTCTTGCCGACAAGCACGTTGAAGTGGCAGCGGTTTATACCAACAACAAAAACGCTTTTGTTTTGCAGCGGGCGCATAGGTATGGCCTGGCCGCCACCGTCTTTACCAAAGAGGAATTTCATGCCCCTGCCTTCACCAGGCAGTTGCAGCAGCAAGGGTTTGATATGCTGGTGCTGGCTGGCTTTATGTGGCTGGTGCCCCCGGCTTTGGTAGCGGCCTTTCCTGATAAAATCATCAACATTCACCCTGCCCTGTTACCGGCCTATGGTGGTAAAGGGATGTACGGCCATTTTGTGCATGAAGCGGTAATCCGCAATAAAGAAAAAAAATCGGGCATCACCATTCATTATGTAAATGAACAATACGACCGGGGCGATATCCTGTTTCAGGCCGAATGCCCGGTATTGCCGGACGATACCCCCGACACCCTCGCCAGGCGTATCCATCACCTGGAACACCACCATTACCCCAGGGTAATAGCGGGGCTGTGCAGAAAAATTTAGCCTGCCGGCAAAAAAGCTGTTCGCTATAAGGGCAAAAAGGTTAGCTTTGCAGCAGTAAATTACCCAGCCTGCCATGACGAAAAAGATTTCTGCTGCCCTGATCTCGGTTTACGCCAAAGACAACCTTGCGCCACTGATTAAACTACTTGATAGTCAAGGAGTTAAACTTTACTCAACCGGGGGCACCCTGAAGTTTATCAACAATCTGGGCCTGGCGGCCACCGCGGTGGAAGACCTGACACAGTACCCGGCTATTTTTGGCGGCCGGGTAAAAACCCTGCACCCCAGGGTATTTGGTGGCATTCTCTATCGCAGGGAAAACGAAGGCGATGTCAGCCAGGCTGCCGCCTATGACATTCCGGCTATTGACCTGGTTATTGTTGATCTTTACCCTTTTGAAAAAACCGTAGCCAGCGGGGCCACAGAAGCGGAGATTATCGAGAAAATAGATATTGGCGGCATAAGTTTAATCAGGGCCGCGGCTAAGAATTATAACGATACGGTAGTGATCAGTTCACAAGCGCAATACGATGAACTATACACCATTTTACAGGCTTCAGGAGGGGGCACCTCCCTGGCCGAGCGGCAACGCTTTGCGGCCTATGCCTTTGCGGTAAGCTCACATTACGACACGGCTATTTTCAACTATTTTAACCGCACGGCAGGATTTGCCTTTTTGAAGCACAGCCTGCTGCACAGCCGGGAGCTCCGCTATGGGGAGAACCCGCACCAGCCGGGCCGTTTTTACGGGCACCTGGAAAGCTTGTTTGAGCAACTCAACGGCAAGGCCCTGTCGTACAACAACCTGGTAGATATTGATGCAGCCATGAACCTGATGGCAGAATTTTCCGGCACTCCCGCCTTTGCCATATTGAAACATACCAATGCCTGCGGGGTGGCTACGGCAGCCACGGTGCAGGAGGCCTATCAAAAGGCCTTTGCGGCTGATACCCTCTCGGCTTTTGGCGGGGTGCTGATTACCAACAAAACCATTGATCTGGCTACGGCCACCGAGATGAGTTCCTTGTTTTTTGAGGTACTCCTGGCCCCTGATTATGATGAAGGGGCATTGGCTTTGTTGCAGGAAAAGAAAAACAGGATACTGCTGCGGGTAAAAGAGGGGATAAAGGGTGCCAGGCAGTTCAAAACCCTGCTTAACGGGGTAATCGAGCAAGATATGGACTCCCACACCGATACGGTGGCCGATTTACAGTACGTTACCGGTAAACAACCTACCCCTGCCGAGGTGGAGGACCTGCTGTTTGCCGCCAAAATAGGTAAGCATTCTAAATCAAATGCTATTGTTATTGCCAAAGGCGGGCAGATGCTGGCCAGTGGCGTGGGGCAAACCTCAAGGGTAGATGCCGTAGAACAGGCCATTGCCAAAGCCCGCAGGTTCGGGTTTGACCTGGCCGGGGCGGTGCTGGCTTCCGATGCTTTTTTCCCTTTTCCGGATAGTGTAGAAATTGCTGCAAAGGCGGGGATTTCATCGTTCATCCAGCCCGGGGGCTCCGTTAAAGACCAGTTGACTATAGATTTCTGTGATGAAAACGGCCTTTCTATGGTTTTTACCGGCAAAAGGCATTTTAAACACTAAAACCGAAGATAAATCTTGAAAAAATATAACAAATTTGTATTTTAGAAACTTCTGCTAATTCGTGCTTACAACTACTGGAAGGCCTGAACAAATAATTGACTAAAAAGTAATCATGGGATTATTCGATTTCTTCTCGAGCGACCTGGCCATTGACCTGGGTACCGCCAATACCTTAATCATTAAGAACGAAAAAATTGTTGTTGATGAGCCTTCAATAATTGCCATCGACCGCAGTTCGGGAAAAGTACTGGCGATCGGCCGGCAGGCCATGCAAATGCATGAGAAGACCCACGACCATATCAAAACCATCAGGCCGTTGAAAGATGGGGTAATTGCCGATTTCCATGCAGCCGAGGAAATGATCCGGGGGATGATCAAAATGATTGAAGACAAACGCTCCTGGCTGCCGTCATCGCACCGTATGGTAATCTGTATTCCTTCCGGGATAACCGAGGTTGAGAAAAGGGCGGTACGCGATTCTGCCGAACATGCGGGGGCCAAGGAAGTTTATATGCTCTACGAACCCATTGCTGCGGCCATTGGTACCGGTATTGATATCGAAGAGCCGATGGGCTCGATGATCGTGGATATTGGTGGTGGTACCACCGAAATTGCCGTTATCGCCCTTTCGGGTATTGTCAGCAACCAGTCCATCCGCATTGCCGGGGATTCCTTTAACAAAGATGTGTTGGATTATATGAGGCGCCAGCACAACCTGTTAATCGGTGAGCGGTCGGCAGAAAGGGTGAAAATTGAGGTTGGCTCTGCACTTACCGAGCTTGATGATGGCCCGGAGGATTTTGAAATAAGGGGGCGCGACCTGATGACCGGTATTCCGAAGGTAATTAAAGTTTCGTATTCTGAAATAGCTTTTGCCCTCGACAAATCGGTTTCTAAGGTAGAAGAGGCCGTGCTGAAGGCGCTGGAAATGTCGCCCCCGGAGCTATCGGCCGATATTTATGACCGGGGTATCCACCTTACCGGAGGCGGGGCATTATTACGGGGCCTGGATAAACGCCTGGCCTTAAAAACCAAATTGCCCATTCATATTGTGGAGGACCCGCTGAAAGCCGTAGTGCGTGGCACTGGTATTGCCATGAAAAATCTTAATCAATTTAGATCTGTACTTATGACCTGAAATGAAGAGCCTTTTACTTTTTCTTTACCGATTCAGGGCCTTCATTACCTTAATATTGCTCGAAACAGCCTGTGCCGTATTAATTATTCAGAATTCTCATTATCACCGGGCGTTGTTCTTCAATTCTTCCAATAATGCTATTGCTTCGGTACTGGTGGTGGCCAATAATATCACCAACTACTTTCGCCTCAGGCAAATCAACGAATCGCTGGCCGGGGAGAACCTCCGTTTAAAAAACAGGCTGCATAACCTTGCCCGGCTGCCGGACTCGCTCAAGTATGACTCGCTCAGGAATTTTAATTTTATCAAGGCCAGGGTTATCAGCAACTCGGCCGACTTGCGCAATAACTTACTTACCATCGATATTGGCCGCAGCCAGGGGGTAAAAAAAGATATGGCTGTAATTGGCGGAGGGGGCATTGTTGGCAAAACGCGCTATATCAGCGATAATTTCACCGTGGTCACCTCTATCTTACATACCGAAAGTATGGTACCGGCCCTTATTAAAGGGAAGGTGAATATCTGTATCCTACAGTGGGACGGCACCAACCCCTATTATGTGGATTTGCTGTACGTGCCCCGGCATTATGTGTTGGAAGTGGGCGATACGGTACTTACCAGTGGGTATAGCGGCATCTTCCCTCCCAACTTGCTGGTGGGCAGGATAGCGGCCATCAACTTGTCGGAGGATGCCCCTTTCTTTGATATTAAGGTGAAACTGGCGAATGATTTTTATCAACTTGATTATGTTGAAGTGGCGGAAAATATGCAGTTGCCGGAAATTGATTCATTAAAAAACCTGGCCGAATGAACCGGTATTATCTCTATAAAATAATCACCTTCTTCCTCTACCTGTTGGCCCAGGTGCTGGTTTTCAATAAAATGGTGCTTTTTGGCACAGCCCACAGCTTTGTTTATGTGGCTTTTTTGCTCACCCTGCCTTTTGAGTTGGCGGTTATCCCGGGGATGTTTATCGGCCTCGCCCTGGGGCTGGGCATAGATGCCTTTACCAACACCTTCGGTTTACATGCTGCCGCCAGTGTGTTGTTAATGTATGTCAGGCCCATGCTGATTTCCGGCCTGGCGCCACAAGGGGGCTATCAGCCGGGGGCTGTGCCGCGTCCTGGCTCTATGGGGTTTGGCTGGTTTATGCCTTATGCCCTGATGCTGATTTTTATGCACCATCTGGTAGTCTTTTTTATCGAGTTTGGCGGCTTTGCTTTGTTCTGGGGTACCTTGCTAAAGGTTGTCGCTTCTACCGGTTACAGCTTTTTACTTATCGTGATTATTCAGTATATTTTCTTTGCCCGGGGCAGAAAATGAACGACAACAGAAAATATATCATCCAGGGAATTTTTCTTTTGGTCGGCCTTATTTATTTGCTGCAATTGTTTTCTATTCAAGTGGTTGATAAAAGCTACCGCGATGCCGCAGAGCACAATATCATCCAGGAGGTAATCGAATATCCCTACCGGGGCCTTATCCTTGACCGTGACCAGGGAATAATGGTGTATAATGAGCCCCTGTTTGATATTATGGTGGTGCCCAGCCAAATTAAAGACTTGGATACGGCTGGTTTTTGTCAGCTAATCAAGATTCCCCGCCATGACTTTGACAGCCGCTTGCAAAAAGCCCGGGAATACTCTTTGGTAAAACAGTCGGTTTTTTACAAGCAACTGGCCAATGCTGAGTTTGCCCGTATTTCCGGTAAACTGGACGAATATAAAGGCTTTACCATTCAGCCGCGAACGGTACGGGCTTATACTTACCCGGTGATGGCCAACGCCCTGGGGTTTATCAGCGAAATCAGCAAGTATGAACTTGACCGGGACACCACCCGCTACTATCATCAGGGCGATTACATAGGTAAAAGTGGCCTCGAATCGTACTATGAGGTTTATTTACGCGGTAAACGGGGAAAAAAATTCAGGATACGCAACGTACGGGGCATAGAGCAGGGGAAATTTAAAGACGGGGCTTATGATACGCTGGCCATTCCCGGGCAAAACCTGGTCTCCACTATTGATATTGCCTTGCAGCGCTATGCCGAAAAGCTGATGGCCGGTAAGGCCGGTAGTGTTATCGCCATAGAACCGGCTACCGGTGAGATATTGTCCATCGTTTCTGCCCCATCCTATGATCCGGCCCTGTTGTCGGGTCGTAAGTTTAGTGAGAATTTTGCGCTTATTAGCCAGGACACCAATAAACCCTTGTTCAACCGGCCGCTGATGGCGGCTTACCGTCCGGGCTCAATATTTAAGATTGTGCAGGCCCTTATTGCTTTGCAGGAAGGGGTAATCTCTCCGCATACTACGTTAGAGTGCAATACGGCCCTGATAGGGTGCCATAACAGTGCCAGCCACCCGTTTGGTACTTCCGAGGACCTGGTGGGGGCCATTACCAATTCCTGTAACCCGTATTTTTATCAGGTGATGAGGCGGATGGTGATGCAGGGCCAGGTGGAGGACCCGTACCAGGATTCGCACCTGGGCCTGGATAAGTGGCGGGCCTATATCGACAGGTTTGGCTTTGGCCGGCCGCTGGGCATTGACCTGCCAGGGGAAAAAGCCGGGATGATACCCGATGCCGCCTACTATGACCGCGCTTATGGAGGACGGCCATGGAAGTATTCGAATATTTATTCGCTGGCCATTGGCGAAGGGGAGAACCTGGTGGTACCCCTGCAAATGGCTAATTTTGCCGCTACCGTGGCCAACAGAGGCTACTATTATACCCCGCATCTGGTAAAAGAGATAGGGGAGACAGGCCTGCCGTTGCCCCAGTATGAGCAGCGGCATGATACGGGCATAAAACCCGAATACTTTGAGTTGGCCGTAGCGGCTATGGCCGAGGTGGTGAAGTCGGGTACCGGCCAATACCGCGCCAAACTGCCGGATATAGAAGTATGCGGCAAAACCGGCACGGTGCAAAACGACCCTAACCCCGACCACTCGGTGTTTATAGCTTTTGCACCCCGGGACAACCCGCAAATTGCCGTATCGGTGTATGTTGAGAATGCCGGCCAGGGGGCCCGGGCCGCGGCAGCCATTGCCGGCCTGATGATTGAAAAATATATTAAGGGCGACAGCGCGGTGCTGCGCATGGAACCCTACGTACTTAGAGGTGAGTTTTTGTATTGAACAGGAGAGGCGACATACTAACCAATATTGACTGGCTGACGGTTATTGTTTATGGCCTGATGGTGCTTTTGGGTTGGCTGAATATTTATGCCTCCGAATACGACCCGCAACAGGCCAGCGCTATTTTTGATTTGTCAACCAGTGCCGGTAAGCAATTGGTGTTTATCGGCCTTACCTTGTTGGTGATAATAATTATTTTGGTGGTGGACGACAAACTTTTTGATTCCCTGGCGTATCCGGTTTGGGCTTTCTTTGTGCTCACCCTGATTGTGGTACTGTTTGTGGCCCGCGAAGTAAACGGGGCCCGGTCGTGGATAGAAATCGGGGCTTTCCGTTTTCAGCCGGCCGAGTTTACCAAGTTTGCCACTGCCCTGGCCGTGGCTAAATTTACCGGGGCCACCACGTTTAAAATGGGGCGGCCCAAAGATATGGCGGTGCTGGCCATGTTGGTAGGTGTGCCGGCTGTCCTGATTACCCTGCAAGGCGATATGGGTACGGCCCTGGTTTTTTCGGTATTTGTTATCGTACTGTTCAGGGAAGGGCTTTCGGCCTGGCCGTTGATTATGGGGATAATCCTGGCCGCTATCTTTTTGTTGTCATTGTTGGTGCCGGAGCACATTTACTTGTGGGTGGGGACAGCAATTTTTGTTGCCCTCTTCATTTTGTTCAACCGCAAATCACCTAGGCGTATAGCCTTTGCCGTATTGCTGGGCCTGGTTGTGTCGGGAATGTTTGAAGGGGTTGAGTTTGCCTTTGATAACTTT
>JALSJF010000189.1 GCA_026989505.1 Cyclobacteriaceae bacterium | reverse complement strand
CTGAAGGTTTACCCGCTGATGCATGCCCAGGCCCGGCTGTCGGAAGAAGACCGGCAAGCCCTTGTTACCTGGGCCGAAGAATTTGCCGAAAAAGTGTTTGAGGAATAACCAGGGTGACGGTTGTAAAGGGTGATGTTTAACCGGTAATGACAGTCATTTTAGCTGTTTAACCCGAAAAATTCATATGAATTTTTCGGGTTAGCTTTCTTCCCCTGCATAGGTCTCTACCGGCAGGCAATTGCATACCAGGTTGCGGTCGCCATAGGCGTTATCTACCCGGGCTACAGCCGGCCAGAATTTATTGCTACGCACAAAAGGCAACGGATAAGCCGCTTTAGCCCGCGAATAGGGTTTATCCCAGGCATCATTCAGCACCGCGTACTCTGTGTGCGGGGCATTTTTCAGCACATTATTTTCCGGGTCGGCCTCACCGCGGGCAATTTCATCAATTTCTTCCCGGATAGCCAGCAAGGCATCACAAAAGCGGTCGAGTTCCGCCTTGCTCTCACTTTCGGTAGGTTCAATCATCATTGTGCCCGGTACCGGAAACGACACCGTAGGCGCATGGAAGCCGTAGTCCATCAACCGCTTGGCCACATCCTCTACTTCAATACCCCAAGCCTTAAACTCCCGGAAATCAACAATCATTTCATGGGCACACCGGCCATTCTTGCCAAGGTAAAGAATGTTATACTTTTCTTTCAACCGGTCTTTGATATAATTGGCATTGAGGATGGCAATTTTGGTGGCATTCTCCAACCCTTTTACCCCCATCATGGCAATATAGGCATAGCTGATGGCCGTTACCCCGGCACTGCCCCAGGGGGCCGCAGAAATTCCCGTGATGGCGTGGGCGCCCCCGGTTTCTACCACAGGGTTGCCGGGCAGGAAGGGCGACAGATGGCGGGCGGTACAGATAGGGCCAATGCCCGGCCCGCCACCCCCATGGGGAATGGCAAAGGTCTTGTGCAGGTTAAGATGGCACACATCAGCGCCAATGTGGCCGGGGCTGGTAAGCCCCACCTGGGCATTCATATTGGCGCCATCCATATACACCTGGCCGCCATTTTCATGAATAATCGTACATATTTCCTTAACACTCTCCTCATATACCCCATGGGTAGAGGGGTAGGTAATCATCAAGGCCATCAGGTCTTGTTGGTTGGCCTCGGCTTTATTGCGCAGGTCGGCCACATCTATGTTACCGCTGCCGTCATCGCCTACAATCACCACTTTGGCCCCGGCCATTACCGCACTGGCAGGGTTGGTGCCATGGGCCGAGGAAGGGATAAGCACCACATTACGGTTGCCTTCGCCCCGGCTTTGGTGGTAGGCTTTAATTACCATCAGGCCGGCATATTCCCCCTGGGCGCCACTGTTGGGCTGCAGGGACGTGGCATGTAAGCCGGTAATTTCGGCCAGCCAGCCTTCGAGTTCGGCCAGCATTTTACGGAAGCCCTTCGCCTGGTCTGCCGGCACAAACGGATGCAGGCCGGCAATTTTAGGCCAGGTGACAGGCAGCATCTCGGTAGTGGCGTTGAGCTTCATGGTACAGGAGCCCAGCGAAATCATCGAATGGGTAAGCGACACATCCTTGTTTTCCAGGCGCTTGAGATAGCGCAGCATCTCATGCTCCTTATGGTAACTGTTAAACACCGGATGGGTGAGAAAATCGCTGGTACGTTGCCAGTCTGCCGGCCAGTTCAAGGCTAAGTCGGCAGCAGCGACAAAAGCCCGGGAAGCCCCCACCGTACGGGCAAATATGCCGGTAATTTTCTCTACCGAGGCCAGCGTGGTGGTTTCATCCAACGAAATACCGATGGCGCCATCGGTAAAATAGCGGAAATTCACCTGCGCTGCTTCGGCCGTTTGCCTTAGCCTGGCCGGGGTAATGCCTGCAGGCAGGTTAACCTTCAGGGTATCAAAATAATATTTATTTACCTGGGTGCACCCCAGCCCGTGCAGGTTGGTTTCCAGCAGGCGGGCCAACCCGTGAATGCGG
>JALSJF010000188.1 GCA_026989505.1 Cyclobacteriaceae bacterium | reverse complement strand
GATTTAAACCATCCATCAACATAAACAATCTTATGAAAAAGTTTAAATTGTTTTTTTTGTTGCCCGGCCTGATTTTCTTGCCCCAGCCCAGGTCAGTCGCACAATTTAGCCAACCCAAAACCATCAACCTGACGGCCAATATTATCCCGGCAGGCCCCATGCTGTCCATGCCTTACCGATTGTCAAAAGCCGGCCCTTATCTGGTCATTTTTGATAAAAACGGCCATACCCTTTTTCACATATTCCAACTAAAGGAAAAACCTGAATACCTTAGTTCTTTCGGGCAACCGGGCCAAGGGCCTGGTGAGTTTACCCTGCCTATGGTCATAAGCCGCAATCTTCCTGGCCCCGTGTTTTCCGTTTTTGATTTTGCCAAAAGAAAAATCTTTCATATCAATATCGACAGCCTTTTGCTTTATCCTGGTTATACCATGGATGAAATCAGGGTAGCACCAGACGCGCCCATGATCAGCAATGCCGTCCTCTCCGGCAATACGTTAATTCTCAGCGGTGTGTTTCAGCAAGGGCGGTTCTTGCTCTACGACCTTGTAGCAAAAAGCCAGACCACCCTTGCGTTTAAACCCAAGCTGACAACAGGTGACCCCGGGGTGGTTTACGACAGCCAATTGGCCATTGATGGTAATTTTCTTTATACATCGGCCAGGTACTTCGAACGCATAGACAAAATATCGCTTAACCGGTTAGAGTACGACCAGCCGTTGGTAGATAAGGTAAACTTTAACCTTAGGGAGTTTGGCGGCCCGTTTAATCAGCGTAAGTCAGGCACAATAAATTATTACCAGGATATATGTGTAGGCAAAAAATACATTTACGCCCTGTATTTTGGGGTACCCGAAGAAGAAATGCCTGAGCATATTCCCACGGTACAGGTCTTTGATAAAGTGTCGGGCGCCCATCACTTCAACCTCCGGTTAGACAGGCCTGTCTCCCGCATTCTGGTGGACAGGAAGCGCCTGTTTGCCTTAACGCCCGACTCAGAGGATAACCCCTTGGTTTATTACGATTTGGCCGTCATGCAATAAGCGTAATCTACGACCAGGCCGCCTACCGGGTGAAACCGGTTATGGCGCCTCCCTTTGCGGCTGTTCCTCCTGCCCGAACAACGCCTGAATGGCGGCACAGTCGGCAGGCGTAAGCAGGTGTTTGCCCTGCAGCACCAGGCCGGCTTTCTTTAGCCTGCGCCATAACGTAATGCGTGAAATGCCCAATGCGGCGGCTACTTCCTGGCGGGTGCGGCAGCGCTTGTTTCGTGTCTTATCCTTAGGCATAGGGTACAACTTTACTTCTCCGCCAAACCAGAAAAAGTAAATATAGCCTATTTTATTTATACCCTTTAACGTTTAGTAAAAAAATCAAAATGTTTTCAAAAGCGCTGCCCCAGCCGCCCCGGCAAGTTGAAATGTTTCAAAATGTTTCACGCATTTGTTTTTTATAAACAAACCGGATAAGATTGGGGGTGGTAAATTTATGTTTCATTTAAAATGTTAAGTGTTATGAAGATCAAGAAAACAAAGAGGGTTGTCCTGCTCTTGTCGGTGGCCTTCTTTTCTGTTCTCAGCCTCAATGCTTCGGGGGTTGTTTCCCGTGCAGAAGCCATGCAACCGGAACAAGGGGATTGCAATGCCTTTGTTGCCTGGAAAGATTGTAACGCATTTAACTGCTGGAACTTTATCGATTGTAACTGCAATTATCAGCAAGGACGCAAAATGCAAAGATGCTTCCCCGCCATCCCAGACAACTAGACTGTTTAGGGTAGAGGAGTAAGCCAAATTTTCCACGCTTTCCAAATTTGGCTTATCTTTTTCCCATACAGGTTTAATTAATATCTCGCTTTTGACCCAGATTTGATTTAACTCATCAACATAAACAATCTTATGAAAAAGTTTAAATTGTTTTTTTTGTTGCCCGGCCTGATTTTCTTGCCCCAGCCCAGGTCAGTCGCACAATTTAGCCAACCCAAAACCATCAACCTGACGGCCAA
>JALSJF010000187.1 GCA_026989505.1 Cyclobacteriaceae bacterium | reverse complement strand
ATCAAAAATTACTTAACCTCTCACTGAGCATGAAACGAAGAAAATGGATTGAGGGAATATGGAATGAATCCCAGAATTTTAGCTGGCCTTTTGTGCCAACCTAATTCTCTAATGACAATTCCGGGTTGAATACAAACTATTCCCGTTAACCCGAACTATTCATAAAAATCATGAATAGTTCGGGTTAGTCAACAAAAAACGGGGCTAAAACCATAGCTTTAGCCCCGTAAATTACCTTATTGGGTATTATGGCCCGCCCTTTTACGCCTCGCCCACGGCACCGCCAAAATTCATCGGGAACTTGGGCGCGCCATCGGTTTGTTTGATTGGCCCGTGTACAGCTTCGTACTTGCTGATGTTTTCACTCAGGGCGGCCAGCAGCCGCTTGGCATGCTCTGGGGTGATAACCACCCGCGACTTAACCTTGGCCTTGGGCACACCCGGCATTAAGCGAATGAAATCGATCACAAACTCGCTGTTGGAGTGGGCAATCATGGCCAGGTTGGCATATACCCCCTCAGCTACCTCTTCGGTTAACTCTATGTTAATCTGATTTTGCGGAGGGTGTTGTTCATCTTGTTTCGACATGGCTATTCGGCTTGGATTTGTTCATTTTCGGCCACTTCTTCGGGAGCATTAAGCAGGGCTTCGTACTCCTCTTTATTGGCTACAATCAGGTTATCAAACTGACGCTGACCGGTTCCGGCCGGAATCAGATGACCGACAATTACATTTTCCTTCAGGCCGTTCAGGGTATCGCGCTTACCCCGGATAGAGGCTTCGCTAAGCACCTTGGTGGTTTCCTGGAAGGAAGCAGCCGAAATAAAGCTTTCGGTACCGAGTGAGGCCGCGGTAATACCCTGCAACATTGGCCGCGATACCGCAGGCTGGGCCTCACGGGTCTGCACAATTTTCAGGTCTTTACGCCTAAGTACAGAGTTTTCATCACGTAACTGCCGTGAATCAATAATTTGGCCCGGCTTGAAGTTCTCCGAGTCACCGGCATCGGTAACCACAAGTTTCTCCAGGATGATGTCATTTTCTTCCCTGAAAACAAACTTATCTACCATTTGATTCGGCAGGAAAGAGGTGTCTCCGGAGTCAACCACCCATACTTTAAGCATCATCTGGCTAACAATTGCCTCAATATGCTTATCGTTGATTTTCACTCCTTGCAGACGGTAAACTTCCTGGATTTCATCCACCAGGTACTCCTGTACTGCGGTCGGGCCTTTAATCGACAGGATATCGGCCGGGGTAATGGCCCCGTCTGACAGCGGTGTGCCGGCCCGGACAAAGTCGTTATCCTGTACCAGGATGTGTTTCGACAGCGACACCAGGTAACGCATCTTCACCCCGTCTTTCGACTCGATGAAAATCTCACGGTTGCCCCGTTTGATGCCACCATAGGTTACTACCCCGTCAATCTCACTAACCACAGCCGGGT
This sequence comes from Cyclobacteriaceae bacterium, assembly GCA_026989505.1. GTDB lineage: Bacteria > Bacteroidota > Bacteroidia > Cytophagales > Cyclobacteriaceae > S012-113. Next base: position 12,268 of record JALSJF010000187.1, on the reverse strand, counting down.
TAGAGGGGTTACGGGCTTCAAACAGCTCGGTAACCCTGGGCAGGCCACCGGTAATATCACGCGATTTACCCATAGCCCGTGGTATCTTGGCCATTACCTGGCCGGCCCGTACCTTATCGCCCTCATCTACCGCGAGGTGGGCGCCAACCGGCATGTTATAGCCTTTGGTCTGGTCCTTGCCGTTGATGATAATAGAAGGGTTTTTGGTTTTATCCTTGGTATCGATAATCACCTTTTCACGGTGGCCGGTTTGTTCGTCAGATTCTTCTTTGAAGGTAACATTTTCAATAATGGCTTCAAATTCAATCTTACCGTCAAATTCGGACAAAATCACGGCATTATAGGGATCCCAGTGGCAAAGCTGGTCGCCTTTTTTCACTTTGGCGCCATTCTTAACATTCATTATAGCACCATAAGGCACGTGGTTGGTCATCAAGACCACTTTGGTCTTCGGCTCAATTATCTTGATCTCACCCGAGCGCCCCATAACTACCGTTTGCTTTTCGCCATCGGCATCTACAGTATCCAGCACCCGCATACCATCATATTCTATCACCCCGTCAAACTTAGCTGCTATCTGGGCTTCTACGGCAATATTGGAAGCCGTACCACCTACGTGGAAAGTACGCAGGGTAAGCTGGGTGCCCGGTTCTCCGATAGACTGGGCGGCAATTACCCCCACAGCCTCGCCTACCGACACCATATTGCCGGTAGCCAGGTTACGGCCATAGCATTTGGCACAGCCTCCGCGCTTGGTTTCACAGGTAAGCATAGAGCGGATTTCCACCTCTTCAATACTGGTTTCATCAATGCGTTTGGCAATGCTCTCGGTAATCTCATCGCCCGACTCACAAATAAGCTCGTTGGTAAGCGGGTCGTATATATCATGGACGCTCACACGGCCAAGGATACGCTCAGAGAGGGCTTCCACAATTTCCTCATTGTCTTTCAACGGGCGGACGACAATGCCCCGCAGGGTGCCGCAATCTTCTTCGTTGATTACCAGGTCCTGGGCTACATCTACCAGCCTGCGGGTAAGGTAACCGGCATCCGCAGTTTTAAGGGCGGTATCGGCCAATCCCTTACGGGCACCGTGGGTAGAGATAAAGTATTCAAGTACATCCAGGCCTTCTTTAAAGTTAGAAAGGATGGGGTTCTCAATAATAGAGCCTACCGAGCCGGCAATATTTTTTTGCGGCTTGGCCATCAGGCCCCGCATACCCCCCAACTGGCGGATCTGCTCGCGTGAACCCCGGGCACCGGAGTGCATCATCATATAAATAGAGTTAAACCCTTGCTGGTCTTCTTCAAGTTGTTGCATCAGGGTGTTGGTAAGCTGGGAGTTAATCCTGGTCCAGATATCAATTACCTGATTGTAACGTTCGTTATCGGTGATCAGGCCCATATAGTAGTTGTTCCATACGGCATCAACTTCTTCTTTCGCCTGGGCTACCAGCTCTTCTTTCTCTTTCGGCACCATTACATCGTTCAATCCCATAGACAGGCCACCTTTATAGGCCGACTGGAAACCGAGGTCTTTGATGTCGTCAAGGAACAAGGCGGTCCTGGCCATACCTGATATCTTCAGGATTTTGGCAATCACCTTCTGTAATTCCTTCTTGGTCAGCAGCTTGTTAATGAAGCCAACTTCTTCGGGCACATGCTGGTTGAACAGCACACGGCCGGCCACCGTTTCTACTACCTGCATACTTAGCTCGCCCGTACCCTCATCGCGCACATTAACCCTAACCTTAATATTGGCATGTTTTGACAACCTGCCCTCGTTAATGGCGATAATTACTTCATCGGCCGAGTAGAAGGTCATGCCTTCGCCCATAACCGGGTTTTCTTTGGTGCCCTTACGGCCCTTGGTTACATAATACAAGCCCAACACCATGTCTTGCGAAGGCACGGTTATAGGCGCCCCGTTGGCCGGGTTCAGGATATTATGCGAGGAGAGCATCAATAAAGAAGCTTCCAGAATGGCCTCATGACCAAGGGGTACGTGCACCGCCATCTGGTCTCCGTCAAAGTCGGCATTAAAGGCCGTACATACCAACGGGTGCAATTGAATGGCCTTGCCTTCAATCAGTTTCGGCTGGAAAGCCTGAATACCCAGCCGGTGCAGGGTTGGCGCGCGGTTAAGGAGTACCGGGTGTCCTTTGAGGACATTCTCCAGGATGTCCCAGATGACCGGATCTTTGCGGTCAACAATTTTCTTGGCTGATTTTACGGTTTTTACAATACCCCTTTCAATCAATTTCCTGATGACAAAAGGCTTGAATAACTCGGCAGCCATATCTTTTGGCAAGCCGCACTCATGCAGTTTAAGCTCAGGGCCAACCACAATCACGGAACGGCCGGAATAATCAACCCGTTTACCCAACAGGTTCTGGCGGAAACGGCCTTGTTTACCTTTAAGCATATCGCTTAATGATTTCAGTGCCCGGTTACCATCGGCCCTCACGGCATTTACTTTTCTGGAGTTATCGAAGAGCGAATCAACCGCCTCCTGCAACATTCTTTTTTCATTCCGCAGAATCACTTCCGGGGCTTTGATGTCCATCAACCGCTTCAGGCGGTTGTTGCGGATAATCACCCTGCGGTACAGGTCGTTAAGGTCGGAAGTAGCAAACCGGCCACCATCAAGCGGCACCAGGGGGCGTAATTCCGGGGGAATAACCGGCACCATACGGATTACCATCCAGTTAGGTTGGTTTTCGATACGCGTACGGGCATCACGGAAAGCCTCTACTACCTTCAGGCGTTTTAAAGCCTCGGCCTTACGTTGCTGTGAGGTATCGGTAGCGGCCTGGTGGCGGAGGGCATACGACAGCTCGTCCAGGTTGATCCTGGCAAGCAGCATTTCCACGCCTTCGGCACCCATTTTGGCAATAAACTTATTGGGGTCGCTGTCATCCAGAAGTTGGTTTTCCCGCGGCAGTTTATCGAGGATGTCTAAGTATTCATCTTCGGTAAGGAAGTCCATCTGTGAAATGCCGTCCTCCTCTTTGATACCCGGTTGCACCACAATGTAGCGCTCGTAATAAATAATCTGGTCGAGCTTCTTGGTAGGCAGCCCCAGCAGGTAACCTATTTTGTTGGGCAACGACTTAAAGTACCAGATATGCGCCACCGGCACTACCAGTTCGATATGGCCCATACGCTCTCTGCGCACCTTCTTTTCGGTAACTTCTACCCCGCAGCGGTCGCAAATAATTCCTTTGTAGCGAATACGCTTGTACTTACCACAATGACATTCCCAATCTTTTACCGGGCCAAATATCCGTTCACAGAATAACCCGCCCATTTCAGGCTTGTAGGTTCTGTAGTTAATGGTTTCCGGTTGTGTTACCTCACCATGCGAAGCTTCCAGGATTGATTCCGGAGAGGCCAGGCTGATGGTAACGGTGGAAAAATCGGTGTTTATTTTTTTATTTTTTCTGAATGACATATTCTCTGCAAATTATTTGAGCTGATTATTCAAGGGTGATTTCAAGGGCCAGGCCGCGCAATTCATGAATCAATACATTAAAAGACTCGGGAATATTGGGTTTGTGCATATTTTCACCTTTTACAATGGCCTCATAGGCTTTTGCTCTGCCTATCACGTCATCTGACTTGATCGTAAGTATTTCCTGCAGTACGTGGGCGGCACCAAAGGCTTCCAGGGCCCACACTTCCATTTCGCCAAATCGCTGGCCGCCAAACTGGGCTTTACCCCCGAGCGGCTGCTGGGTAATCAGGGAATACGGACCAATTGACCTGGCGTGCATCTTATCATCTACAAGGTGGCCCAGCTTAAGCATATAAATTACGCCAACGGTAATCGGTTGGTCGAATTTATCCCCGGTAAGGCCGTCATACAGGTAGGTGCGGCCATATTCAGGCAGCTTGGCTTCTTTAAGTTCGGCCGCTACCTGTTCCATTGTGGCACCATCGAAAATCGGGGTAGCGTATTTACGTCCGAGTTTCAGGCCGGCCCAGCCAAGAACAGTTTCATAAATCTGTCCCAGGTTCATTCGCGAAGGTACACCCAGGGGGTTCAAGACAATATCCATGGGTGTGCCGTCTTCAAGGAAGGGCATATCCTCTTCACGCACAATTTTGGCTACCACACCTTTGTTACCGTGACGGCCAGCCATTTTATCGCCTACTTTCAGCTTACGCTTCTTGGCAATATATACTTTAGCCAGCTTAACAATACCGGCCGGCAGTTCATCGCCTACTTCGAGGATAAACCTTTCGCGCTTAAACTCACCGGTGATTTCGTTTCTGCGGGCCACGTAATTCTTAACCAGGGTTACAATTTGCGCGTTAATTTTGTCATCTTTGGTCCAGTTATCCAGGGCCACGTCTGAAATAAGGTTCACTTCCTCCGGCACCGCATAGGTGCTTTCATCGCGATAAATATTCTTTTCCGGGAACAAGTTGGCCTCAATTACCTTGGCGGTAAACTTGGTGCCCTTGCTGATGAGTTCATCACCGAATTTATGGGTGATGCCTTCACAGGTTTTCCCCTGCAACAGCTTGGCCAGTTTGTCAATCATCTCTGCCCTTACGGCCAGCAAATCCTGGCCATATTTGCGTTTGAGGTTATCTACTTCTTTCTTCGCCCTGGCCCGCAGGTCTTTGTCTTTCTTAGGGCGCGAGAACAGCTTGGTTTCGATAACCACACCGCGCAATGAGGGAGGCGCTTTTAACGAAGCATCTTTAACATCCCCGGCCTTATCGCCAAATATAGCCCGCAGCAGTTTCTCTTCCGGAGTGGGGTCGGTTTCGCCTTTGGGGGTAATCTTACCAATCAGGATATCGCCTTCCTTAACCTCGGCCCCTACGCGGATGATACCATTTTCATCCAGGTTCTTTACGGCCTCTTCGCTAACATTGGGGATTTCCGAAGTAAGTTCTTCTTCCCCACGCTTGGTATCCCGCACTTCCAGGTCATACTCATCGATGTGGATTGAGGTAAAGACATCATCCCGTACTACACGCTCGGAAATAACGATGGCATCTTCAAAGTTATACCCCTGCCATGGCATAAAGGCTACCTTGAGGTTACGGCCTAAGGCCAGCTCACCGCCCTGAGTGGCATAGCCCTCGCACAGGGGCTGCCCGGCTTTTACCTTATCGCCTTTCTTAACGATAGGGTTCAGGTTTATACAGGTATCCTGGTTGGTCCTTCTGAACTTCACCAGGTTATAGGATTTGGTTTCCCCGTGGAAGCTGGTCAACAGTTCTTCCGGGGTCATATCGTATTTTACCTCAATACGGGTGGCATCCACATAGGTTACTTCACCGTCTTTTTCGGCCAATATCAAGGCCCTGGAGTCAAGGGCTATGCGTTCTTCCAGGCCGGTACCCACAATAGGCGCCTCGGGCCGTAATAACGGCACTGCCTGACGCTGCATGTTCGAGCCCATGAGGGCACGGTTGGCGTCATCGTGCTCAAGGAAAGGGATCATAGAGGCAGCCACCGACACAATCTGGTTCGGGGCCACATCCATATAGGTGGTTTTGTCCGGCTCTACCAGGGGGAAATCCCCTTCAAACCTGGCCTTAATCTTGTCATTAACAAATTTACCTTTGTCGTCAAGCGGGGCATTGGCCTGGGCAATATTATGGGTGTCCTCCTCTTCAGCGGTAAGGTAAACAATATCGCTCGGCTTCATGCCTACGATACCGCTTTCCTTCACCTTGCGGTAAGGGGTTTCGATAAAGCCCATATTGTTTACTTTGGCATACACACACAGCGAAGAGATCAACCCGATATTCGGTCCTTCCGGGGTTTCAATGGTACACAACCGGCCGTAGTGGGTATAGTGCACGTCCCGTACCTCAAACCCGGCCCGCTCCCGTGAAAGACCGCCCGGCCCGAGGGCCGACATCCTGCGCTTATGGGTAATCTCAGCCAGGGGGTTGGTCTGGTCCATAAACTGCGAAAGTTGGTTGGTACCAAAGAAAGAGTTGATAACCGAAGACAAGGTACGGGCATTGATCAGTTCTACCGGTTTAAAGTCTTCGTTATCGCGCACGTTCATGCGTTCCTTAATGGTACGCGCCATTCGCGACAGGCCTACACCAAACTGGTTGTACAATTGTTCGCCAACCGTTCGCACCCTACGGTTGCTCAGGTGGTCGATATCATCCACCACGGCTTTCGAGTTAATCAGGCCGATCAGGTATTTGATGATTTCAATAATATCTTCGGTAGTCAGCACCCGCTTATCCAGGCCGATATCCAGCTTCAGCTTACGGTTAATACGGTAGCGGCCAACTTCGGCCAGGTCGTAGCGTTTGTCGCTGAAGAACAGGCTCTGAATCAGGTCGCGGGCGGTGGTTTCATCCGGGGCCTCTGTGTTGCGCAGCAGGCGGTAGATTTGCTCAACGGCTTCTTTTGCCGAGTTGGAATTGTCCTTGGCCAGGGTATTGAAGATAATGGTGTAATCGGTTACCCTGACATCGTCTTTGTGCAGGATAATTGACTTGACACCACTTTCCAGAATAATCGGCAGGTCATCGGCCTCGAGGATATGGTCGCGCTCCAGCAGTACTTCATGGCGGTCAATAGACACCACTTCCCCGGTATCCTCATCCACAAAGTCTTCCGTCCAGGTGCGCAGTACCCGGGCCGCCAGCTTGCGGCCAATGACCTTTTTCAGGTTGGTTTTGGTGGCCTCCACCTCTTCAGACAAGCCAAACAGGTCGAGGATATCTTTATCGGTACCGTAGCCGATTGAGCGCAGCAGGGTAGTTACCGGGAACTTCTTTTTACGGTCGATGTAAGCATACATAACGTTGTTTACATCGGTGGCAAACTCAATCCAGGAGCCCTTGAAAGGGATAATTCTGGCCGAGTACAGCTTGGTGCCGTTGGTATGCTTACTTTGGGCAAAGAATACCCCGGGCGAGCGGTGCAACTGCGACACAATTACCCGCTCGGCACCATTGATTACAAACGACCCTTTGTCGGTCATGTAAGGGATGTTGCCCAGGAATACCTCCTGCTCAATGGTTTCAAAATCTTCGTTTTCCTCATCGTTGCACGACAGCCTGAGCTTGGCTTTCAGCGGTACGGAATAGGTAAGTCCCCTATCAATACATTCATCTACCGAATATTTTGGCGGATCAACCAGATAGTCAACAAATTCTAATAAAAAGATATCTCTTGAGTCGGAGATGGGAAAATTATCTGAAAATACTTTGTACAGGCCTTCATTCTCTCTTTTTTCAGGCGGGGTTTCCAACTGAAAGAAGTCTTTGAATGATTGCAACTGGACATCGAGAAAATCAGGGTAATCGATAACTTTTTTAATGGATGAAAAGTTAATGCGATTGTTTGGATTTGCTTTTGCCAAAACTTTATTTCTTTAAAGTTTATAAATAAATGCAGCCGGGCTGCGGTATAACGTTTGCTTGCGCTTAAATTAGCATAAACAGGAAAAGCCCCCGATCCCAGTTATGGTGGGACAGGGGCCTGAAATCATAGGTCTAAACCTAAGGGCCACAAAGGCTTACTTCAACTCTACTTCCGCCCCAGCTTCTTCAAGCTGTTTCTTCAGGCCTTCTGCTTCGTCTTTGCTTACGCCTTCTTTTACAGCCTTAGGAGCGCTATCTACCACTTCTTTAGCTTCTTTCAGTCCAAGACCTGTTAATTCTTTAACCAGTTTAACTACGGCTAACTTGGCTCCGCCCGGGGCTTTCAGGATTACGTCAAAAGAGGTTTTCTCTTCTGCACCACCTTCATCGCCACCCGCAGCACCGGCAACCATTACCGGAGCGGCTGCCGCAGCAGGCTCAATGCCATGCTCCTCCTTGAGGATTTCAGCTAGTTCGTTTACTTCTTTCACAGTTAGGTTAACCAACTGATCTGCGAATGCTTTTAAATCTGCCATTTTTTAAATTGTAATTTAAATTCGGTTTAACTCTTTTTTATTGTTCACGTTCAGACAAGGTCTTTACTAAGCCTGCCAGGGTATTGCCGCCACTTTGCAGGGCAGCGATAACATTCTTGGCAGGTGACTGAAGAAGGCCAATGACTTCGCCAATGAGCTCATTTTTAGATTTGAGTTCACTGAGCATTTTCAAATGTTCTTCACCTATGAAAAGATCGTGGTCGATGGAAGCGCCTTTTAACATAGGTTTGTCATCCGACATGCCTGATTTCCGGTATTTTCTTATCACCTTAGCCGGTGTATTTGCCGCCTCTTTAGAAAAGATAATGCCCGAAAAGCCTTTTAATACAGTTTCGGTAAATTCCGTATAATCTGCATCAAGTTTCTCTAACGCCTTTTGAATCAGGGTATTTTTATACACCCCGTATTCTATACCGGCTTCGAAACATAATTTTCTGAAAGCATTGATTTGCTCTACCGTCAGGCCTGAGGCATCGGTAATATAAAAATTACTGTTCTCCGCAAACTTGCTGGTAAGCTCCTCTATTACTAATCCTTTTTCCTCTCTAGTCATGATTATAGTCCTGCTATTGAGCTTTTGTCAAGTTTGATGCCGGGGCCCATGGTACTTGACAAGCTGATACTTTTAAAATAGGTTCCTTTGGCTGAGGAAGGCTTCAGCTTATTAATGGTGTGCAGCACTTCTTCAGCATTTTCTTTGATTTTTTCCGGTTCGAACGAGGCTTTGGCCACGCTGGCATGAATGATACCAAACTTATCCACTTTGAAATCGATTTTACCGGCTTTCACTTCGGTAACCGCCTTGCCTACCTCAAGGGTAACCGTACCGGATTTAGGGTTAGGCATCAGGCCGCGGGGGCCAAGTACCCGGCCCAGCTTACCAACCTTGGCCATTACCGTAGGCATGGTAATAATCACGTCAATGTCGGTCCAGCCGCCTTCGATTTTTTTAATATACTCATCCAGGCCTACATAATCGGCCCCGGCATCTTTGGCTTCCTGCTCTTTATCGGGGGTACACAGCACCAGCACTTTGGTATCTTTACCGGTACCGTGGGGCAGGGTGGCTACACCGCGCACCATTTGATCGGCCTTTTTAGGGTCAACCCCAAGGCGTACGTCCAGGTCGATCGATTCGTCAAAATTTGCCGTGCTTACCTCTTTTATCAGGGCAGCAGCCTCGGCCAAAGAATATTCTTTGCCTGCTTCAATTTTTTCGTTCGCTGCCTTGCGTTTCTTTGTTAATCTTGCCATCGTTTACTTCTTAGTTAGCCCAGGGAGCTGTGCCTTTTACATTAATACCCATACTGCGTGCCGTACCGGCTACCATTTTCATGGCCGACTCAATGGTAAAAGCATTAAGGTCGGGCATCTTGGTTTCGGCAATGGTCTTGATCTGGTCCCAGGTTACCGAACCTACCTTATCGCGGTTTGGTTCTGCTGAGCCTTTCTTTTTCTTGGCTGCTTCGAGGATCATTACCGGTGCCGGTGGGGTTTTAATCACAAAGTCGAACGACTTGTCGGTATAGATGGTTACCAAAACCGGCAACACCTGACCTTGTTTATCCTGGGTTCTGGCATTAAACTGCTTACAGAAGTCCATGATATTCAAGCCTTTACTACCCAATGCCGGGCCTACCGGAGGTGAAGGGTTAGCTGCACCGCCCCTGATCTGTAATTTAAGATATCCGCTTATCTCCTTAGCCATTTTTCTAATCTTCTTTTTCTACTTGCATATAGTTTAGCTCAACCGGGGTGTTTCTGCCGAAAATTTTCACCATCACATTAAGCTTTTTACGTTCTTCAAAAACTTCTTCTATTGTACCGGTAAAACCACTGAACGGGCCGTCCATTACTTTTATGGTTTCGCCTACAATAAAAGGCGTATCGAGTTTGGCTTCCAGGTCGTCCACCTCTTCCACCTTACCCATGATGCGGTTAATTTCTTTTTCCCGCAGCGGCACCGGTACTTTAGAGGTACCCGCCCCGTCTCCGAGGAAACCAATTACCCCGGGGATAGAGGTAACCACATGTTTGGCTTCACCATGGTTAAGGTCGGCCTGCACCAGTACATACCCCGGGAAAAAGTTACGCTCACGTACCCTTTTCTTGCCATTGCGCATTTCATATACCTTCTCGGAAGGAATAAGTATCTGCGTTATATACTCCTGTAATTTCTCACGCTCCACTTCCGTTTCCAGGTAAGATTTAATTTTCTTTTCCTGGCCGCTGACCACCCTTATTACATACCATTTCAACGCCTCACTCATAACCGCTCCCATCTAAAATGCCCCATAGAACCACGACAAGGCATTATCAAATGCAAAGTCAAAAATACCAATCATCACTGCGAAAATAACCGAAGCCACCAACACCAGTACCGAGCTGCTCTGTAAGTCTTTGTACTTGGGCCATGAGACTTTATCTCTCATTTCCACAACTGATTCCTTTATAAATGCTACTAACTTTTGCATTGACTCTATGAGTTTAATGTTTGCACGGGTGGAGAGACTCGAACTCCCAGCCAACGGTTTTGGAGACCGCTACTCTACCAATTGAGCTACACCCGTTTAAAAGCACAACCCGAAATTGGGAGTGCAAAAATACAATTTAATTATAAATATAACAAACGCGTTCCAAAATTTTTGGAACGCGTTTGCTGTATTTTACAGAGTAGGTTTACTCGATAATTTCGGTTACCTGACCAGAACCTACCGTTCTGCCACCTTCGCGGATAGCGAAACGCAGGCCTTTCTCCATCGCAATAGCGTTAATCAAGGTTACCTCAATAGAAACGTTATCGCCCGGCATTACCATTTCAACGCCTTCCGGCAGCATGATTTCCCCGGTTACGTCTGTGGTTCTGAAGTAGAACTGCGGGCGGTACTTGTTGAAGAAAGGGGTATGACGGCCGCCTTCTTCTTTTGACAGCACATAAACCTCGGCTTTGAATTTGGTGTGCGGGGTAATAGAGCCGGGCTTACAGATGATCATACCTCTTTTGATCTCGGTTTTTTCAATACCGCGTAAAAGCAGACCAACGTTGTCACCAGCTTCTCCGCGGTCGAGGATCTTACGGAACATCTCCACCCCGGTTACAGTTGATTTAAGGTTTTCGGCCCCCATGCCAATAATATCTACCGGGTCTCCGGTGTTGATAACGCCACGCTCAATCCTGCCGGTAGCCACAGTACCACGACCGGTAATGGAGAATACATCTTCAACAGGCATCAAGAAATCTTTGTCGATAGCACGCTCAGGCAGCGGGATGTAGCTGTCAACAGCATCCATCAACTCCATTACCTTGGCTTCCCACTCAGGCTCACCGTTAAGGGCGCCAAGGGCAGAACCCTGGATAACCGGAATGTCATCCCCCGGGAAGTCATACTCAGAAAGCAGTTCCCTGATTTCCATTTCCACAAGTTCTAACAACTCAGGATCATCAACGAGGTCAACTTTGTTCATGAATACGACCAGGGCAGGTACACCTACCTGACGTGACAACAGGATGTGCTCCCGGGTTTGGGGCATCGGGCCATCGGTAGCCGCCACCACAATGATAGCGCCATCCATCTGCGCAGCACCGGTAACCATGTTTTTCACATAGTCAGCGTGACCAGGGCAGTCAACGTGGGCATAGTGCCGGTTTTCCGTCTGGTACTCGATGTGCGCGGTGTTGATGGTGATACCTCTTTCCTTTTCTTCCGGGGCGTTGTCAATGGCTGAGAAGTCTGTAACTTCTGCAAGGCCTTTGGCAGCCAACACTTTTGAAATAGCAGCGGTCAATGTGGTCTTACCATGGTCAACGTGACCGATAGTACCAATATTAACGTGCGGTTTTGAACGATCAAATTTTTCTTTAGCCATGTTTGAAAATTCTTATTTAGTTAATATTAATTAATATTCAATTATTACAATTTAAGTTATTGTCATTCCCGTAAGTCAACCAATCGTTATCGGTTAACGCTGACCCCATGAGGGGGGATTATCCCCAAAGCCCCTGCCTGCAACTGGCAGGCCTGACCTCTTTACTTACTTCATCTCTCCACCAAAGCCTCTTTTGGCTCATTTTTCGAGCCAATGAGGGGATTTGAACCCCTGACCTCTTCCTTACCAAGGAAGCGCTCTACCCCTGAGCTACATCGGCAGTATTACCTGCCTGCAACAGGCAAGGTCTGAGCGGGAGAACTGCCTGTATTGCCCCGGCAGTTTAGCGGGCCCCGAACTACCCCGCCAGAGGCAGGGGCAGGCGCGCCCAACGGTCGCTCTCCTCAACAAGTTAAATCCTTTATCCCTATCACTTCTTTTAGTGATACGTGAGCGGGAGACGAGCCTCGAACTCCCCGCCTTAT
>JALSJF010000186.1 GCA_026989505.1 Cyclobacteriaceae bacterium | reverse complement strand
GGGGGTACCCAATTATTATGCCTCCTCTTTCTGGCATGGCGGTTACTTTGCCAGCGTGGTGGTTAAAACCCGCGAAGGCAGGCCTATTAAGATAGAGGGTAATAAGCTTTGTGGTATTTCGCAAGGGGGTACCAGCGCCCAGGTAGATGCAGCCATTTTATCCCTCTATGATAAAGAACGCCTGCGCAATCCTAAAAAAGGTAACGATGATATCTCCTGGGCCGACCTTGATAAAGCGGCCGTGGCGGCTTTCGTCAAGGCCAATAATGCCGGCAAAAAAATCGTCCTGGTAAGCAATACCATTATCAGCCCTACCTTTAAAAAGGCCATCGAAGAATTTAAGGCCACCTATCCTGCGGCCGAGTTGGTGCAGTACGACACCCAATCGGCCTATGGTATGCTGAAGGCCAATGAAGAAATATTTGGCCTCAGGGCTGTGCCTACCTACCGGTTTGATAAGGCCGAAGTGATTGTTGGCTTTGAGGCCGATTTCCTCGGTACCTGGCTCGACCCAATTGAAAACACCAAGCGCTACAGCAAAACCCGTAAACTTGACCCCAAAAAGAAGAAGATGTCGCGCCACTATCAGTACGAGGCCAATCTTTCACTCACCGGGGCTAATGCCGATTACCGCATTCCGGTTAAACCTTCGGAGTCAGGGCCGGCTATTGTAGCCTTATATAATGCTGTGGCTGCGGCTACCGGCAATGCTACCGTAAGCGGGGGCAAAGAAGTAAAACATATTAAGCAGGCGGCCAAAGACCTGGTTAAGGCCAGCGGCAAAGCCCTGGTAGTTTCCGGCTCTAACGACCCGGCCGTGCAAACTATGGTAGCCGGCATTAACCAAATGCTCAACAGCTATGGTAACACCATCAACTTCAACCGGTACTCAAAATTACGCCAGGGCGATGAGGCGGCCTTTAGTCAATTTGTTGAGGATGCCGCGGCCGGTAAGGTAGGGGCCGTAGTTATGCTTAACTGTAACCCGGTTTATAACCACCCATTGGGGGCTAAACTGGGCGAGGCATTGGCAAACGTTGACTTTACCCTTTCAACGGCCGACCGCAGGGATGAAACGGCTGCCAAAGTAGGTTACATTGCCCCAACGCATCACTTTTTGGAGTCGTGGGGCGATAACGAGCCGAAAAACGGTGCCTTTAACCTCATTCAGCCTACTATCCTGCCCCTGTTTGATACCCGCCAGCAGGAAGCCAGCGTATTAACCTGGGCCGGCAACAACACCGACTACTTTGACTACCTGAAAAATACCTGGCAGGAAAACTTTGGCGAAGGCAAAACCGGCCTGACCTATCAGACATTCTGGGATAAGCGCCTGCAGGATGGCGTGCACGGCATTAAAGTAGAAGCCCCTGAGCTTACGGCCAACCTTAATATAAACGCTGCGGCTTCATCTATAGCTGCTAACTATAAAGGCTCGGGTACTGAGCTGGCCCTTTATTATAAGGTAGCCATTGGCGATGGTACCCAGGGCAATAACCCCTGGCTGCATGAAACCCCGGACCCCATCACCAAGGCCACCTGGGATAACTACCTTACCGTATCTATTTCCGATGCCAAAGCCTGGGGCATTACCGAGGCTGAAGGGAAAGCCAACCGGGTAAACCTTACCGTGAACGGCAAAACCCTGAACCTGCCGGTCATTATTCAGCCCGGTCAGGCTAAAGGTACCGTTGGCCTGGCCTTAGGCTATGGCCGCACAGCCGCGGGCCGCGTAGGCAATGCGTTGGGGGTAGATGCCACCGGCTTGATCGGCACCCTGAACGGCACCCAGTCATTGAATGTGATGTCGGGCGTGAAGGTTGAGGTTACCCCGGAGATGTACCAGGTTGCCAGGACCCAAACCCATCAAACGTATATGGACAGGGGCAATGTGGTACAGGAAGCCACCCTGGCTGCCTATAAAAAAGATGCTTATGCCGGCCGTGAACGGCCACATATCAATACCTGGACCAGCCCGGAAGGTAAAGTTGCCCCGGGCGAGTTATCGCTTTGGAAGGGCCATAAGTACAAAGACCACCACTGGGGGCTGGTAATTGATATGAACGCTTGTACCGGCTGTTCGGCTTGCCATGTTGCCTGTGTGTCGGAAAATAACATTCCGGTTGTAGGCCGTCAGGAGGTAATCAACCGCAGGGATATGCACTGGATGCGTATCGACCGCTACTACAGCAGTGACGAGAAAGCTGTGGCCGCAGCCGAAGGCGTAATTGACGGCTATCGTGCCCTGGAAAAAGCTGCCGAGAACCCGGAAGTTACTTTTCAGCCGATGATGTGCCAGCACTGTAACAATGCCGGTTGCGAAACGGTTTGCCCGGTAGCTGCTACTACCCACTCTACCTCGGGGCTGAACCAAATGGTGTATAACCGTTGTATCGGCACCCGTTATTGCGCCAACAACTGCGCCTATAAGGTGCGCAGGTTCAACTGGTTTAAATACCATGACAACAAGCAGTTTGACAAGAACCTGTCGATGAACAATGACCTGGGCAAGATGGTGCTTAACCCGGATGTTACGGTGCGTTCGCGAGGGGTGATGGAAAAATGCTCGATGTGCGTACAACGTATCCAGTTGGGTAAACTGCAGGCCAAGAAAGAGGGCCGCAGGACCAATGATGACGATATCATTACCGCATGCGCCTCCGCTTGTCCGGCCGATGCCATTGTTTTTGGCGATATGAACGATCCGCAAAGCAACATCTCGCAAATGTTGAAGATCAGGGACAAAGAAGATGACAAGTATGGCATCGACAAGCAAATTGGTGAGCCCAGGGCATACACCGTGCTGGAGGAAATTGGCGCCAAACCCAACGTATTGTACCTGACCAAGATCAGAAATAAAGACAAAAAAGAAACTAACGCTTAAATAGACTAGATATATGCACGTTACCTCACAAATTCGTGAACCGCTAATCACCGGGGGCAAAACCATGGCCGATGTATCGGAGGACTTATGCCGGCAGGTAGAGGGTAAACCTTCAAAGTCATGGATCGTTGCTTTTACCGTGGCCGTTTCGGTGCTCACCATTGGGGCTATTTCGGCCGGTACCCTGCTCTGGGAAGGGGTGGGGGTCTGGGGGTTAAATAAAACCGTAGGCTGGGCCTGGGATATCACCAACTTCGTATGGTGGGTGGGTATTGGTCATGCCGGTACCCTTATCTCAGCAGTACTTTTATTGTTCCGCCAGAAGTGGCGTATGAGCATTAACCGCGCGGCCGAGGCGATGACCATTTTTGCGGTAATTTGTGCGGCTATGTTCCCTGCCTTTCACATGGGCCGCCTGTGGCTGGGCTTTTACTGGGCCTTGCCTTTGCCCAACACCTTTGGCTCCCTGTGGGTGAATTTCAACTCCCCGCTCTTATGGGACGTGTTTGCCATCTCAACCTATTTCTCGGTATCGCTGGTATTCTGGTATATTGGCCTGGTGCCTGATTTCGCCACTATCCGCGACAGGGCCAAAAACAAGGTTTCGAAAATGATTTATGGCGGCCTGAGCTTAGGCTGGACAGGCGGGGCCAAAGATTGGTCGCGGTACGAGTCGGTATCGCTTATCCTGGCCGGTTTGGCTACCCCGCTGGTACTCTCGGTGCACACCATTGTATCCATGGACTTCGCCACTTCGGTTATCCCGGGCTGGCACACTACCATCTTCCCGCCCTATTTTGTGGCCGGGGCCATCTTCTCGGGCTTTGCCATGGTGCTTACCCTGTTGCTGATCACCCGTAAGGTGTTTCATTTAGAAGATTATATTACCATCCAGCATATTGAGCTGATGAATATCATCATTATTGTTACCGGCTCTATTGTGGGTATCGCCTATATCACCGAGTTCTTCATTGCCTGGTATTCGGGTGTGCCGGCCGAGCAATATGCTTTTATCAACCGGGCCACAGGGCCTTACTGGTGGGCGTATGTATCTATGATGACGGCCAATGTGGTGTCACCGCAGGTGTTCTGGATTAAAAAAATACGTACCAGTATCGTAGCCACCTTTATTTTATCAATAATCGTGAACATCGGTATGTGGTTTGAGCGGTTTGTAATTATTGTTACTTCGTTGCACCGCGATTATGTGCCTTCGAGCTGGGCGATGTTTTATCCTACCAAACACGATGTGGGGATGTACTTGTTTAGCTTCGGCTTCTTCTTTACAGCCTATCTGCTGTTCTCTAAATTCTTCCCGGTAGTAAATATTGCGGAAGTGAAGAGTATTTTGAATACTGACGGTGAAAAAACAACTGACTAAGATGAGCGGAAAAAGATTTTCAGTAGGAATATTTGACCACGAAGATGGCGTAAAAGAGGCCGTAAAGTCTATGCGTGGTGAAGGCGTGAAAATACAAGAGGTGTATTCGCCTTATGCCATTCATGGCATTGACGAAATGCTGGGCTATAAAATGAGCCGGCTGCCTATGGCCTCATTCCTGTTTGGCCTTACCGGCACCATCCTGGCCTTAACTATGCTTTATTCAATGATGGGCTTTGACTGGCCGATGATTATTGGCGGTAAAAACTTTGCCGCCCTGCCGCCTTTTATTCCGGTAACCTTTGAGCTGACCGTGCTGTTGGCGGCCTTTGGTATGGTGTTTACCTTCTTTGTTGCCAGCGATTTAAAGCCCTGGGCCAGGCCGCGTATGTACGATACCCGGATAACCCAGGATAAATTTGCCGTAGTGGTTGATTTGGATGCCAACAGCAAATCGAAAGATGAAATTGACACCATGCTGCGCAACGCAGGGGCCAGTGAAGTGAATGCGAAAAACTTTAACTAGATAGTCTGACTAATGAACTTGCAAAGATTATATACAGTAGTTGTTTTAGGGGGCGTAGCCGCATTAGTTGGCTGCAAAGCCGATGGTGATTTTCAGGGCCTGGAATATGCGCCCAATATGTACCACTCGGTGGCCTATGAGCCGCTTAAACAAATTAAGGATAAAGATGCCGGCAAGTGGGTAAACTCATCGGAAGATGACATCGGGGAGTATTATAGCTCTAACCCCAACAACCCTTATGAAATGAACATGCGCGAGCCGGTACCCAATACCGTACGCAGAGGTAAATTCTTGCCCTACCGTATCCCCAAAGACAGCGTGGCCCTGGCGGCCCGCACCCTGGTTAACCCGCTTGACTCAACGGCCGAGGTGATTGCCGAAGGCAAAAGATTATACGGTATTTTCTGTACCCACTGTCACGGTGATGACGGCCAGACCCCGGGGCTGGTAGGGGAGAAGTATCTGGGGGTGCCTTCTTATACCTCTCCGGCCGTAAAAAACCTCAACCAGGGACATATCTTTCATGTGCTGTCGCGGGGGATAAGGCGTATGCCTTCGCATGCTTCGCAGCTAAGCATCGAAGAACGTTGGCAAATAGCCCGCTATGTACAAGTTTTACAAAATCAATAATTCAGCCTATCTGATCTATGACAACTTTTGACGAAAAATATACATTCACCGCCAAGACCAAGCGCAGCCTGGCCATAACCCTTGCCGTGGGTATTGTATTGCTGGTGGTAGGAATATTTATGAATATGGGCGATGGTGGCCATGGCGAAGAACATGCGGCAACAGCGGTGTCGGAACAACTGGTGGCCAGCACGGGTAGGGTGGTCAGCGAGGCGGCTGCCGGTGGCGAAAGCCACGAAACCGCTACCTGGCTGAAACGTCTTTATACCGACTTGTGGATTAACAATATGTTCTTTGTTGGCCTGGGGGTAATCGGACTGTTTTTCTTTGCCCTGCAATATGCTGCCCAGGCGTATTGGTCAACCGCCATGTTGCGGGTAGCCATGGCCATTGGTAACTGGCTGCCTTTTGCCTTTTTACTGATTATCGGGGTGTTCTTTGTGGGTAAGCACGATTTGTTCCACTGGACCCACGATTACCTGTATGACCCCAACAGCCCGGACTTTGATGCCATTATCAACGGTAAAAAGGCCTACCTTAATATGCCGTTTTACCTTGGCCGGATGATTGTCTTTCTGGGAGGCTGGTATATGTTCTTTTTGTATATGAAAAAACATGCCCTGGCCGAAGATATTGAAGGGGGCGGGATCGAGCGCTGGAAGAAGATCCGCAGTTCGGCCGCCTGGTTTTTGGTATTCTTTGCCGTGTCTTCGTCCATGTCGGCCTGGGATTGGGTAATGTCTATTGATACGCACTGGTTCAGCACCATGTTCGGCTGGTATGTGTTTTCAAGCTGGTGGGTTTCCGGCCTGGCCCTGATCACCCTGCTGGTCATCTTCCTCAAAGAGCAAGGGTATCTTTCCATCGTCAATGAGAACCACCTGCATGACATCGGTAAGTTTATCTTTGGCTTCAGTATCTTCTGGACCTACCTGTGGTTTTCACAGTTCCTGTTGATTTACTATGCCAATATACCGGAAGAAACCGTGTATTTTGTGGAACGGCTGACCACCCAATACCGGCCGGTATTCTATATCAATATTTTTATCAACTTTGTCTTCCCCTTCCTGGCCTTGATGACCAGGGATTCGAAACGGCAGATGGCTATCCTCAAAATCGTATCGGTTATTGTACTGGCCGGCCACTGGCTTGATTTTTATCTGATGATAACTCCCGGGGTAATGAAGTACGATGGTGGTTTCGGGTTTATGGAGATTGGCACTACCCTGATTTATCTGGCTATATTCCTTTGGGTAGTACTCAATAACCTGGCCAAACATCCGTTAATTGCTAAAAACCACCCTACTTTGCAGGAGAGCTTACATCACCATATATAACTATTAGAATGACTTAACCTTTTTTATATTATGAACCAAATATTGTTAGGCGCAGGCATCGTACTTCTGGTACTCATCATCGGGTTACTGTATAAAATCAGTATTATGGTGGGGGTGGCCAGGGGCAAAAAAGAAGGCCCGGAATCAAGAAGCAATACTGTAAACGGTGTTTTTATGCTGTTGTTTCTGGTTATTTTTGGTGCTATGGGCTGGATTTCAGCCTATCTCTATTTCGATGATTATAACATCCCGGTGGCGAGTGCGCACGGCTCGGTTACCGACACCCTTTTTTGGTGGACTATGGGCATCACCGGTTTTGCCTTTGTGGTCACCCAGGTATTGCTGTTCTACTTTTCGTTTAAGTACCGCTATAGAAAAGAGGCCCGGGCAACCTATTATCCCGATAATTCTAAACTGGAAATTATCTGGACCGTGGTGCCGGCCGTGGTACTTACCTTATTGGTGTTCTATGGGCTGAATGTTTGGACGGACATTACCTCACAGGCCCCGGAAGATGCCGAGGTGGTGGAAATTATGGGCATGCAATTTGCCTGGAAGACCCGTTACCCCGGGGCCGACAACCAGTTGGGCAATTACGACTACCGTAAGATTGATGCCGCCAATATGTTTGGCATGGACCTAACCGATAAAAATTCGTTTGATGACTTTATGCCACGCGAAATCCACATTCCCAAGGGTAAGCCCGTGTTGTTCAAAATCAGGGCCAGGGATGTGCTGCACAGTGTATATGTGCCCTATTTCCGTTTAAAAATGGATGCGGTGCCCGGCATGCCCACCAAGTTTTGGTTTGTGCCGACCAAATCCACGGCCGATATGCGCGAAGAAACCGGCAACCCCGACTTTAACTATGAGCTGGCCTGTGCCGAGATCTGTGGCAACGGCCATTTTACCATGCGCATGACGATTGTGGTAGATGAACCTGCCGACTATGAAAAATGGAAAAAAGAGCAAAAGTCCTGGTTGTCAAAGAACCCAGAATATATGTCGCAGGTACCGGCAGCGCTTAAGGAAGTAGCGCTGATCTCTTCCGGTATCGATACCGAAGCCGGCAAAATTACCGAAGCTTCATTTTAACCTGATTACACCTAATTAATGCTATACAATGGAAACTGCTGATTTACACATAGCCGAAGAGCACGCAAACGAAGCCCATGAACATCATGAGCAGGGGTTTGTGGCCAAATATATTTTTAGCCAGGACCATAAGATCATTGCCAAACAATTTTTGATTACCGGCATTTTATGGGCCGTTATTGGAGGCTTACTTTCCGTTTTCTTCCGCCTGCAACTGGGCTTCCCCGACATGAGTATGGAGTGGTTGCGGCCGCTGCTGGGCGGCTGGATTACCCCGACCGGCCAGTTGGATACGGAGTTTTACCTCGCTATGGTTACCATGCACGGTACCATTATGGTATTTTTTGTGCTTACGGCCGGGTTAAGCGGGACGTTCTCCAACTTCCTTATTCCCTTACAAATCGGTGCCCGTGATATGGCTTCGGGCTTTATGAACATGTTGTCGTACTGGTTCTTCTTTCTTTCCAGTGTTATCATGTTTATTTCTTTCTTTATTTCTACCGGGCCGGCCTCCGGTGGCTGGGTTATTTACCCGCCCTTGAGTGCCTTGCCCCAGGCCATGTCGGGTTCAGGGCTGGGCATGACCCTATGGCTGGTTTCCATGGCCTTGTTTATTGTTTCTACACTGCTGGGGGGCATTAACTACATTACTACGGTAATTAACCTGCGTACCGATGGTATGAGCTTTGATAAATTGCCGTTAACCATCTGGGCCTTCTTTTTAACGGCCATTATCGGTTTGCTGTCATTTCCGGTACTGCTGTCGGCAGCCTTATTGCTTATCCTTGATAGAAGTTTTGGTACCAGTTTCTATTTATCAGAGATTTACATTGGTGGCGAGGCCCTGCCCAACCTGGGAGGCAGCCCCATCCTCTTCCAGCATTTGTTCTGGTTCCTGGGCCACCCCGAAGTGTACATTGTGTTGTTGCCCTCATTGGGCATTACTTCGGAGATCATCTCCACCAATTCGCGTAAGCCTATCTTTGGTTACAAGGCCATGATCGGTTCGATGATCGGCATCGGCTTCCTGTCGTTTATTGTGTGGGCGCACCACATGTTTGTTACCGGCATGAACCCGTTTCTGGGCTCGATATTCATGCTCTTAACCTTGATTATCGCTATTCCTTCGGCCATAAAAGTATTTAATTATATTACCACCCTGTGGAAGGGCAACATTGTTTTCACCCCGGCCATGTTGTTCTCTATCGGTCTGGTTTCTTTCTTTATTTCGGGTGGGCTTACCGGTATTTTCCTCGGCAACTCGGCCCTTGATATCCAGTTGCACGACACCTATTTTGTGGTCGCCCACTTTCACCTGGTAATGGGCAGTGCCGCCTTTTTTGGTATGCTGGCCGGTGTTTATCACTGGTTCCCCAAGATGTTCGGCCGTATGATGGACGCCAAACTCGGGTATGTGCATTTCTGGTTCACCTTTATTGGTATTTACCTCATCTTCTTCCCGATGCACTATATCGGTATTGCCGGGTTCCCCAGAAGGTATTACTCGTTTACCAATTTTGATGCCTTCAGTACGTTCACCGATTTGAATGCCTTTATCTCAATAGCTGCGGTGTTAACTTTTGTGGCCCAGTTTATCTTTCTGTTCAATTTCTTTTACAGTATTTTCAGGGGCAGGAAGGCCCCGGCCAATCCGTGGAACTCCAACACCCTGGAGTGGACCACCCCGATTAATCCGGGGCATGGTAACTGGCCGGGCGAGATACCCAAGGTTTACCGTTGGCCATACGATTACAGCAAACCTGTAAATGAGGAGTATGCCGGTAAGATGAGTGAAGAGGAGTTGGCCAATATGCCGGACTTTATCCCGCAGACAGTGCCCTATTCGGAAACTCCGGAGACTAACCTGCCCCATGAAAATGACCTGATCAACCTGGAAGTTAAGGATGATGAAGGGGCCATCGTAATAGATACCAAAAAAGAAGAATAACCTTGGCCGTCACCAATACTTATAGCGCTATTCCTGCCGCTGCGGGCTCCACCGTCCGGGTTTACCTGGAACTGGTGAAGATGCGTTTATCCTTACTGGTGGCGTTTTCATCCGGTTTTGGCTATACCCTGGGGGCGGCTAACTTTAGCTGGCCGGTGTTTGCCCTGTTGTTTTTGGGTGGTTTTCTGGTGTCGGGGGCGTCTATTACGTTCAATCAGATTCTTGAAAAAGACCTGGATAAGCTGATGAAGCGCACCGAGAACAGGCCTTTACCTACCAACCGCATCGGGGTAAAAGAGGCCAGGCGTTTTGCCCTTGTTATGGGTTTGCTGGGCTTTGCCTTGCTGGCTGTGGCCACCAATTGGCTGACGGTGGTGTTGTCGGTGTTATCGTTTGTGTTGTACAGTTTTGTATATACCCCGCTTAAACGGGTGGGCCCGGTGGCCGTATTTGTCGGGGCTATTCCGGGGGCATTGCCTCCTTTGTTGGGCTGGGTAGCTGCTACCGGGGCTATTTCATTGGAGGCGCTGGTGATTTTTGCCTTACAGTTTATCTGGCAGTTTCCGCATTTCTGGGCCATTGCCTGGGTGGCCGATGACGATTATAAAAAGGCCGGCTTTAAGCTATTGCCATCGGGGGGCGGTAAAAACCTGCACACTGCCTTTCAAATTATGATTTACACCCTGGTGCTTATACCGTTGGGTATCTTACCGGCAAAGTTTGGTATTACCGGTATTAATTCGGCCCTGGTGGTTACCGTGGTGGGAGTGTTGTTTTTTGCCCAGACATTTTATCTGATGAAGCAAACCCTGACCGGGGAAACAAATACCCGTAAAGCAGCTTTGTCTATTATGTTCGGGTCATTTTTATACCTGCCAATTGTGCAGATAGCATTTTTACTGGATAAGCTATAGCCATGATAAAAGATATTCGCATTACCGAAGAGCCCAAAAAGACCATGTCAATGAACCCTAAGCGGTTCCTGTTATGGATGTTTATGGTTTCCATCGTTATGATTTTTGCCTCGCTTACCAGCGCCTATATTGTGCGCCAGGCGGAAGGCAACTGGTTGACGTTTGAACTGCCGCAGCTGTTGTGGTATTCTACCGTTATCCTGCTGCTAAGCAGCCTTACAGCCCAGCTTGCTTACCGGGCGGCCAAACAGGATAACCTGGCCACCTTAAAAACAACCTTAGGCCTGACGGTTATTCTTGGTGTTAGCTTTTTGATAACGCAACTTTATTCCTGGGGTGTGCTGATCGACAATCACGTGTATTTTGTTGGCAACCCTTCGGGCTCGTTCCTCTATGTCCTCATGGGGGTGCATGGCTTTCACTTACTCAGCGGCTTAGTTTACCTGCTGATTGTGCTGACCCAAAGCTTTACCTACAAGGTACATTCAAAGAACCTGTTGCACTTAAGCTTAAGTGTTAGCTATTGGCACTTCCTTGATGTCCTTTGGATTTATTTATTTGTCTTCTTATTATTAAACCACTAAATATAGTTTAATGGCTTCTACAACAACTGCAACAGCAACTACGGCAGCAACCACCAACCTCTGGCAAGGGGGGCGGTCGCCTTTTAACGTGAGTTATGGCAAACTGATGATGTGGATTTTCCTCTTATCGGATGCCTTTACCTTTTCCGGCTTATTGGTGAGCTATGGCATGACCCGCTTTAGTGCCGAATCGTGGCCGGTACCGGAAGAGGTGTTCAGCGCCATTCCCTTTTATCATGGCAGCGCCCCGCTGGTGTTTGTAGGCATTATGACCTTCATCCTCATTTTAAGTAGTGTTACCATGGTATTGGCCGTAGAAGCCGGGCACCGCATGGACAGGAAAGGGGTTGAGAAGTGGATGTTCTGGACGATTATTGGCGGGCTCACCTTCCTTGGCTGCCAGGCCTGGGAGTGGTCGCACTTTATTCATGGCACCGGCCTGGGTGGGGCAAGCCTTACCTGGAACGAATATGGCCCTCCGGCATTTGCGGCATTCTTTTTCTTTATCACCGGCTTTCACGGCACCCACGTATTTAGTGGGGTGGTGTTGAATTATATTGTTTATTACAATACCATCAGGGGTGTTTATGATAGAAGGGGCCATTATGAAATGGTAGAGAAAGTAGGCCTCTACTGGCACTTTGTTGATCTGGTATGGGTGTTTGTGTTTACTTTCTTCTATCTTGTTTAACTGCTAAAAAAGAATTCTATGAATACTGAAGAAACCAATATTGTTGTTGCACCGGTAGATAAGGCCAAAGTGAGGCACCTGGTAAAGGTGGCCCTTATCCTGTTCGTGGTTACCGTACTTGAGTTTATCATTGCTTTTACCGTAGGGCCGGGTGGTTTAAGGACTTCCATTTTCGTGATTATGACTATTGTGAAGGCCTATTATATCGTTTCCGAATTTATGCACCTTGGCCATGAAGAAAAGGGCTTGCGCTGGTCAATTATTTTCCCGCTGATTTTAGTGGTGTGGTTAATCATCGCCCTGTTGATGGAAGGCTCATTTATTTTTTCCGAGAACTTTTTATAAGCAATATAGCAGTAGGTTTGCCGGCCGGAGGGTTAATCCGGCCTTTTTTACCCCGGAAAACTCACCGGAGTTTCACGGGTTGGCCTAAAACAACGTAGGGCTATGCTTGTGTGTAGCGGGGTAGATACGGAGGGTTGTGACATTTCGGTATCTCTTGTTAACCCGGTTTATTCACGAAAATCGTGAATAAGGATGCAAATTAACCGCCAAACAACTGTTTGCCGGTTAATTACATCAGGGTTAATTTTTGTTGCCCGGGGACAGAAGCGCAAGCCGGAAACGGCCATACCGCATAGCTGGCCCGTTGATAAACAGTAGTATGCATAAAGAAAGTTTTAATTGCCGGTTATATTTGGTAAATAATCCGGGATAGGATGAAGCGGGTACAAAAAACAGTGGTTCTTATTGTGGTGTTAATGGCACCTGTCTTTGTCTTTCTGTTTCTCAAGCGGTTTGGCACCAACCAGTTTGTGTTACCGGTGTACTACCCGGAGGGCAACCCTGTGCTGGTTTGTAAAGACACCTTAGCGCCCCACCGGCTTACTTCGGTATTGCTTGTTAATAACATTATAAAATTGCCGGCCTTGTTTTATGTGCCCGGTGGGGAATTACCCTATTATTCCGATCTCGAAAATGTGCTGGCAAAGTATCCGCAGGTAAATATTTACAGTGTTCACCGGGGTGAGGCCCCGGCTGCGGGTAGCCGGGTTGTGCCCCTGGGGTTTATTGATGAGAGCTTCCTTGAATTTATTAACTGCCAGTTGGTATTGGGGGAAAACCGGTGGTTGAATGAAGCTATACCCTATAAATATGTGCTGGCCGACAGGGAAGCCCGCATACGGGGATATTTTAGTTGTACCGAACTGGATGAAATAGAGCGGTTGGACACCGAACTGGATATCCTGTTAAACTATACTTTACCAACAGATGAAACAAAGTAAACTTATTATTGCCGGCATCAGTATTTTGGTGCCCACGGTGGTGGCCTTGTTATTTATCTTCACGTCTTCAGAGGCCGGGCTGGGCCCCTGGGTACACCGGTTGCCGGCCCTCAATGCCACCATAAACGGATGCAGTGCCGTAGTGTTGCTTATGGCCCTGGTGATGATCAAACAGGGAAAAGAAACCACCCACCGTAATTTGATGTTGCTGGCCTTTGGCCTTGGCACTATATTCCTTGTCTCTTACATTACCTACCATGCCAGTGTTCCTTCTACCGTATTTGGCGACACTAACCATGACCACCAGCTATCGGCAGCAGAGCTATCGGCAGTGGGGGGCTGGCGGACAACCTATATAGTTTTTCTGCTGTCGCATATCCTTATGGCCGTGGCCGGCCTGCCCCTGGTGTTGCTGGCCATCTATTATGGTTTAAGCGGCAACCGGCCGGCACATAAAAAAGTGGTCAGGTTTACTTTTCCGGTGTGGTTGTATGTAGCCGTTTCCGGGGTGATCGTCTATTTTCTTATAAGTCCGTATTATTAAGTAAGTTTGCTTTATGAAAGGGATAAAAGCAATTTTTCTGACCTTATTGTTGGTGCTGACAGGCCAACTTACTGCGCTGGCCCAGTGTGCTATGTGCCGGGCCACACTGGAAACAAACGTGAGCAACGGCTCGGAAACCGTGCTGGCGGCCAACCTTAACTTTGGCATTCTCTACCTGTTTGCCGCCCCTTACCTTACCCTGGCAGCCGTAGCTTTTTTCTGGTACAGGCAGAGCAGAAAAAATAAAATC
>JALSJF010000185.1 GCA_026989505.1 Cyclobacteriaceae bacterium | reverse complement strand
CAATACTGTGCTGCCACAGCGCCCTGGGTGTAACATAGCCACTTTCTGCTTTCTAACCACAGTGTTAAGAGCCTTCCTTATCAAATCCTTTACATAGCTAGTGGCCTCCATTATTATTCTTTTATTTGTTCTATTTCACTTTTAGTCAATATTCTTATCAATCTTGCTGGTGCCCCCCCCATAACCGCATAATCAGGGAATGCCTGATTAACAAAGCTATTGGCGGCCACTACACAAAACCTGCCGAGGGTTACCCCGGGCATTATACAGGTGCCGGCCCCAATCCAAGTGTGGTCGCCAATAGTTACCGGCTGTTTAATTATCGGAAAAACCTTTTGCATAGCCGCTGACGCGTTGGGGCCCGAATCCACCATAATGTTTACATTCTGGGCAATGCTTACATGGCAGCCAATGGTTAGCTTTTTAACAAAGCCATTAAGAATGGCATTCATACCCACGTATGAATGAGCCCCTATTTCCAGCAAGTTTTCCGGCCCGCCATAGATACTGCAGTTTTTAGCAATTTTAACATTATCGCCAATATCTACATTATTTATACTGGTGGTAGGGTCAATGTTTACGTTGTCGCCCAAATATATATTTTGCTTAATCATCTGTTTTCCTTATCGATTCTTTCATGTTTTCGGCTATGTACTGTAAATCTTCTTCCTGTAAACGCTGATGCACCGGCACATAAAAAGCCTGCTCTCCGTAAAACACACTGCATTGAATGCCCCTGCCCTGCAAAAAGCTTTTCATTTTAACCGGATCAGCGCCCTCGGGCACGGTAAAAAGAAATACCCCCGGCACCGTTCCCTCCGCCAGCGACAGCCGGGCTGCACAACCTAAGGGGCTAAGCCGGCCAAGCAGCCACCGGTAATTGGCCAGTCTTTGTTTTTTTACCTTGTCCAATTCGGGCAGATAACGGGTCAATGTCTTTTTTATATACCTAAGCAACCCGTCCGCCATCGCTACCGTTGGCAGGGGTATGCCTTCTCTGGCCGTTAATACCCCCCCTACCTGAACGGGAAAATATTTGGGTAAGCTGTACAGGGCAAAATCCCCTGCCCGGCCAATGGCCTGCCGGCTATCTTCAGAGGCAAAGGAATAGGCACAATCCTCTATTATGGGGTAACCCAGGCTGGCTACCCCGGCCAGGTCGCTATAAGGATAACCAAACTCATGGTTTACCAGCACAACTTTGGTATTGGGCTCTATTTTCATCGACCAGCGGCAAAACTTCTCAATCTCCCTGGTTACACAACTGCTAATATACCGGTTACCACTGGTGGTGAGGATGGTAACAACATCCTCCGCCCCCAAATGATAGTAGCTTAAGGCGATATTCAGAGCCGTACGGCCATTGGGCGTGTAAACAAAATGCCGCTGGGCAAAACGCTGGGCAAAATAAGTATCGGCCAGGTGCCCATCATTAGCCAACCGCGCATTAGAATGCACATCCCGGGTAACAAAAGGGCTTAAGCGGTATGTTGGTAATAAATACGGATCCGGGTCAGTAATGATCATTTTAGCTGATACTGCCAGGTAACTTTGAGGTCAGCACCACAGCCAATACTTTCTTTAAAATCGCAAAGGCCGTAATTGGGTATGGAATCTTCCGTTGAAGGGCCCACATCAACATAGGTAAACCCATGTGCATGATAATAAGCAAATATTTTGTAAGCCATAAAATTCATCGGACGCAGATAAGCATATCCGGGTAAATCCCCCCAATATACCACCTGGGCGACCTTGTCACTTACCCGGTACACCACGGCTGCCGCCACCGGTTGACCAGCATATTTAACTAAAAAATATTCAATTACTATTATTTTACTTGTATGCCGTATTTCTTCCAGAGTCAGGCGCAACGGGTAACCTTTGCTTTGCCGGTTTTGTTTAATGAGCTGATAAGCCCGGGTTTTTTCCTCCTCTTGCTGGCAAAGGGTGAAGCTTAAGTTGTTTTTAAGGGCATTGGCCAAATTCTTCCGGGCATTTTTTGGCAGTCCGGCCCTATACTTCTCCTTTTTAAACCCTGTTAGGGCAAAAGCATAATTGAGGTCAATTTTTTTCGGCACAAACCCCAGGCGCTGTAAAGCATTGCTTGTTTTGGCAACCAAACCAGGATGATACATAGATGGCGGCAAACCCATACGAATACCTATGAAGTTTTTGGTCTCCAGCCAGGTAAGCAAGGCCCTGGCAGCCTCCTCTACTTGCTTTACACTTACCTCTTTTTTAATAAGGGAGAATCCCCCGAACGGGGCCGAAAAAGGGGAGCGTAATTCATTATTAACCAGGCCGGCAATCAGGCCGAGGCGTGGTTTACTATCCCGAAAAAGTAAGTAATATAATTGTTCCGTCTTGCTTTTATTTAATGTATTGAACGCAACCGTATTAAATGCATGCAACGGCCCGGAACATAGCGAGTCGTAGGTTTGGCCGGAAAACTCTTCAACTTCCATCACGCTTGCTTATACGCTATAAATTTCGGGTAGTCCCGGATGTAATCTTTTTCATCATACTTTGCCGAAGCCAGCACCAGGCAAATGGAACCGGCTGAGAAATTATCCAATTCGCGCCATAGCCCCGGGGGTAAATATATCCCTTTATGCGGTTGATTTAAACGAATTGTTTTTCTGTTTTCGGAATCATCTATAACCACATCAAAGCTGCCACTGGCAGCCACAATCAATTGGTGTAACTCTTTATGCGCATGCCCGCCCCGTGCTGTCCCACCGGGTACATCATACAAATAATAGCAACGTTTGATAATAAAATTAACTTCACAACTACTATTAATTGCCGTTATATTACCTGATTCGGCATGTATCTTCGGTAAGGAAACTACCTGTACATCTGTTACCGAAGTGTTTTTCACAGCAGATTTGTAAACGCCTTAAAGCTTCTGATATAATCATCAGGGGTAAACTTAAGGCTGGATAAATGCAGGCTCAAGGCGTTGGTGCTGAAGTTCTCCATATGCCGCCAGGTCATCGGGGGCAGATACAAACCGAAGTAGGAGCGGTTAAGGTTGTATTTGGTGATCGCCCCATCCCCAGAGGTAATGACCACATCAAATGACCCGGAAAGGGCAATAATAACTTCGTGCTGTGTTTTATAGGCATGCCCCCCGCGTTGCTCTCCCCCCGGCACATCGTACGTCCAGAATACCCTGCGGATGGTAAACGGAATTTGGTTGTTATTTTCAACAAAGGTTAAATTTCCCCGGGGGTCGGTAATTTTAGGAAAAGCAAGCAGCTTAACGCCTGTTACCATAATTGCAGACGGTGCCACCATTTTTTAGGCTGATGGTCATCATCATAATAACCACCACCCTTCCTGTGGCCGTAACCATAGCCATAGCCATAGCCATAGCCATAGCCATAGCCATAGCCATAGCCATAGCCCGGGCCAAATTTGTAGATATCATTAAAAACGAAGCTGATATTCTTCAATTTACCTTGTTTTACTTGTTGGTCTATACTACCAATAGCCTCCAGCGGGGTATAGTTCTGCCGGGTAATAAACAGGGTATGGTCAACATGAGAAGTTACCTCGAGGGCATCGGCTACAATGCCTATGGGGGGGGTATCTACCAGCACAACATCATAATTTTTTTGCAGGGTTTGCAGCAGCGCACCAAATTCCGGACGAAGGATAAGCTCACCGGGGTTAGGCGGTACCGGCCCGCTGCTGATTACCGAGAGGTTCTCTACTTTTGTTGCCTGGATGGTCTCCTCAATGGGCGCCTGGCCGACCAGATAATTACTTAACCCCACCGAATTACTAAGGTTGAGCTCCTGAAAAATACGTGGTTTACGCATATCTGCCCCGAGGATAACTGTTTTTTTACCCGAAATAGCAAAGATATTGGCCAGGTTAAGGGTGGTAAACGACTTCCCCTCCCCGGAAATAGAAGAAGTAAGCATTAACGTAAACTTTTCCTTACTGATAAAATAGTTAAGGTTAGAGCGTAAAGAACGGAAAGATTCAGCCAGTGAAGACTTGGGCTTATTGCTCACCACCATGCGGTCCGGGTCGTTATTGTGGCCGATTACACCAATAATGGGAATAGAAGAAACTTTTTCAATATCTTCTTTCGATTGTATTTTATCATTAAAAAATTCTTTGATGATGAAAAAAGCCAAAGGAAACCCAAGCCCCAGGAATAAGGCAAGCGAATAGTTAAACCTGGTTTTAGGGGAAATCGGCCCTCCGGCCAGATGTGGCCGGTTTACTGTGATAACATCTGAAACGGTAGAGGCCTCGGATATAGCGGCTTCCGTACGCTTTTGAATAAGAAACACATATAGGTTTTCACCCAGACGGTAGGTACGCTGGATGGTTACCAGCTTGCGCTCCTCGCCCGGCAATTGCGCCAATTGTTGTTCATGCAAGTTAATTTGCCGGTCTAATTGTTCAACGGTTATCGCATCGGTAACCCTGAGGTTACGGATACTTTGTAAAATACCTTGCTTCAAATCGCCAACCCGTTTATCCATCTCCCTGGTCATCGGGTTTTCCCGGCTGGTTGTAGCCAGCGAATTACGTTCCATTTGCAACTCAACCAATTGTTGCATCAAACTAATTAAAATCGGGTCTTCTACGCCAACAGCAGAGGGTAGCACAATATAGCCGGCCGCCTGGGTATCCTGCAAATAATTAACCACATAATCATAATAACTGTTGCGGACAATATAACCGGTCTTTTCCCTTTCAAGTTGTTCAATACTCAACAAAAATTGCTCCGCCTTGTCACTCAGACTAACTACCGTATTACGGTTTTTAAACATTTCCAGTTGTTTTTCAATTAACAATAGGGAATCAGCAATAACCGATAATTGGGAATCGATAAAGAGTTTTGAATTACGTGCCGCTTCCTTTTTCTTGTTTTCATCCTGCAAGGCATAGAAGTATATAAGGGCATTTAAAAAATCTATCTCCTTTTCCGGCACAGCCCCGGTCAGGGATAAATTAATCACCGAAGCCCCTTCCTCGGCCCACTCAACCTGTAACTTGCCACTATATGACCTGGCCACAGCATAGCCATCAAGAAAACCGATGCTTAAATCCTTACTGGTAAATGAAGTAAGGTCACCAAATCTTTTAATTAAAATAGGAAACCCGCCAATTTTTACCGTATCACCAAACCGGCCCCTATACTCTACTTTACTTACCTGCTCATTGCCCGGTTGTATAAGTAGAAACTCATTATTATTCTTAATAACAAAGTCGAAAGAGCCCCGCAAATATTTGTTATTTTTCTTGTTACCGGTAACTTCTATCGGCAACTCTTTATACTGCTCCGAAGATTTTATTTTACCCTCACCATAGATTACCACGGAAAACCCAAGCGAGTCCACCACCTGCTGCAGTAAGGGAAATGAGCGAATGATGTAGGGCTCATTTAAAAAATTCCGATAGGCATTTACCAAGGGGTTGTTGTAAAGCAACTCTGCGGTCTGCCCGGCTTCTTCGCTTTCTTTAATTATAATGGAGGCCGCCAGCGGATAGACCCGGGTAGCGTAGCGGTTGTAAACAAAGGCAATTGCCAGGGCTATTAGCAGGGAAGCGGCCACTACGTACCAATAACGCAGCATCCGGTACCAGATGCGCTCGTAGTTGATTAACGGACTCTCTTCGGAAAAGGGTTGCTGGGAAAGAGGATGGTTTTGGGGATTAGTCAATATAGTAATGATTTGGGTTTAGGAAGCGGGAAGATCGAAGCGGGAAGATCGAAGCTCGAAGGTGAAAGATCGAGGCTCGAAGTAATGAGCTCGAAGTTCGAAGTACTAGTTTCCACTTTCATAGATTGAGTTTATTAATCCTTTTAGCATACTGGCAATTTCAATACCATCGTCTTCCATTTCTTCCAGGGTTTCCATTGTAATCCAATTGCGTTTCTCGAATGGATTTAGTAGCGTAATTGATTCATATAATGAGCCTCTGGCTATGTAGAAAAATTGAATGAATTCCTTCTTTGTTCTTCTTCCTTTTCCTTCGCTTATATTCCGGGCTATTGAAGCCGAAGCCGCTTCTGCCTGTTCAACCAATCGGTAATGTTTTGCTTCTGTAGTAAGGTTTTCAGTAATATCCAGCATTTTAACGGTAAAATCCAGTGCTTTTTGCCATACTTTTAAATTCTTAACCCAAATCTTTTATCTGCTTACTCATCTTTATTTAGGGCCCGTTTTGTTGCCAATAAATAAATTTAAAACTCGATGTTGATATCCCAGCCTGGCAAGCCCAAAGGTAAAAGGTGGATGATAAAGATAACAAGTATCCGTGTACTTACTAAATTTCAGGCTTCAAGCTTATTTACTTTATCAAACTTAATACAATCAGCAACAACGATACCGAAGAAATCACCAGCGCCAGGTTTTTGCCAAAATATATCTGGTACGGACGCTGCCTGAGGGGCGGCACCACAATCACATCGTTCTGGTTCATGTAATAAAAAGGTGAGCTTACAAAAGATTCATCCAGCAAATTCAGGTAATATACTTCGGCCTTACCCTGGCCCTGACGGATGACCTTAACGTTTGATTTGTCGGCAAAATCGGTAAAGCCCCCGGCCAGGCCAATGGCTTCGAGAAGGGTGATACGGTTATTCAGTGAATTAATGGTTCCTTCCATCTTTACCTCCCCCAGCAAGGTAAACCTGAAATTCAATAACCGTACCTCCACTACCGGACTTTCAAGGTATTGATCGGCAATTTCCTGAATGTGGTTTTGGGCAGCAAAAATAGATAACCCCGAAACTTTTACTTTTCCTACAACAGGAAACTCTATTTCACCGTTTTCATCAATTAAATAACCGGCAATTAAACCTGAGGCCGCATTCTGGAACTGGTTTGCCCCCCCACCCTGGTTCTGCTTCAGGGAGAAAAAGTCATATTCCTCGGGGGTCAGGCTGAAAAATTGTACCGACAAAATATCCTCCGGTTGCAGCTTGTACTCAAAATCGCTCAACTCGTAGGTGCGTAAAACACTGTCTTTGGCTGCGGCATTGGTCTCCAGGTTTACGTCATTGTGCTGCAGGTACTGGTATTTTTTATTGACCACGCAACTGGTCGTGGCGAGGGTAATGGTGAGTAAGAGTAGGTATAGCCGGGAGAGGTGGTTTCTCATTGGATGGATACGGGTTAAGGATTATTGGTTACTGCCTGGCTACCCACCTTATAGGGGTTAACCGGGGCTAAGTTAAGCTAAAAAACAGGAAGCAGGAAACTTGCAGGCCTAAACACTACTTTCCGCCTGCGCAAGTAGGGGCCGGAAGGCCAAATAACTCATTTCTATATCGTTATCAGATGCCCTAAACAACTTTGTGCTTCTCTTAGCCAACCTGGTGCTAAATCCAGGTCAACAGATTTTCGGTGGCCATATTGTAAGGCCATAGGGGTGCACAATTAGCTGCCAATCCGCAAGCGTGCCGTACTCCAAAACCCGGCAGAATAACCACCGCTTATGCCTGTCCGGATTAAATACGGTCTGGCCCACATCCCGGAAAAGGTTTTGGAAAAGTGGTTGAGGTCCGGAGACATTCGTCAAAATTCTTCAACATTTCTCTTAAACATTCGGCTTTCCCTGATTTCCTTAATCAGGTCATCCGCACTTTGGTCAGACTCAAATGAACCGTAAGCATTTTTCAATGCCTTCCGTTTACCGGATACGTCAAGACGTAATGATTTGGTGAGTTTTTCAATAAGCACAAGTTTACTGTCGGGACTTAGGTTACCCAAAAGTCGCATATAACCGTTAATTAAAGAAGTATGTACGTCTGCAGTTTTCATGTCCTTTTATTTGACAAATGTACGTCTTACCCTGAAAGATTAGCTATACTTGGTTGTGTTCGCCATAGTAAATGGTTGCTAAACCAGCCAGCCTGAAGCGTTGAACCGTTATCTCAACGTTTGCTTAGCCAATCCGCAGCTTGATTTGTTGCCTTTCTAAAGGATTGTAATCGATAACATGTTTTGGCCAATTTATAAGCACGGCTTAGGTTGCCTGGTTAACCAGGGTAATATCAGCGCCTTTTTTTAGCAAAACCACTCTTTCCCTTGGGCACAGCTCCGCCTCCTCACTCCCGTCACGAAACTAGCGTGACGGCAGCTACTTCTCCCTCCTGATGGCACCCGGGGTAAATTCCGGAGCCTAAAAAAACCGACACAATAGCCGGCACAGCCCAAATGTAGGCTTTATCTCAACCCTTCCAAAGCCACAAGGCTTTTTCGGGATTCAAGGTTTTATTTAATGCCTGGTATTCAGCAAAAGTAAGCACCAGGCTACGTATTTTTCGTTTGATGGCCACTTCGGCTTTGGCGATCAATTGTTGCAGGTTCTTTTCATTGATCTCCCCCACCAGCACCAGGTCGATAATGCCGCTGTCTTTGCCCCGGGCATAATCACCGGTGATAAAAGCCAATTGCACATTGCCCAGCTTTTTAATTACATTCTCCACTATACTATCGATGCCCAGGTATTTATGTACCAGTTGTTTCAGTTCGGGATATAATGGGTGGCCGGTATTGGCTTTGTATTCAATGGTGCGGCCGTTTTCGCGTGACTCTAAGTAGCCGGCTTCCGAAAGGTTGTTCAACTCTAAGCGCACGGCATTGGTAGATTCGCCAAATTCTTCTGCCAGGCTGCGCAAATAGGCTTTGGAATGCCGGTTGGAGAAGAATTTAAGCAGCAGCTTAATCCGGGTTTTAGAGGTAATCAGCGAGTCAAGCATGGTCAGGTTTTGCCGGTATTACGTAGGCAACCGCTCTTGAGGCGGTATCTGACAATAAAAATAAGGCTATTTTGCAAAAAGAAACAATAGTGAGTAATTTTTTTACTCGTTTTTGGTTTCCGGGGTTGTAGAAAGTGTACTATCGCCCATTCAACTTCCTGTTTAACCCTGCCTTGCCGGCTTTGCTCTGCTGAAGCTACGCGGAAGCGAGGCAGGCAGGCGCAAAGAACACAAAAACCTTAGCGAGCTTAGCGTAAACCTCAGCGAACTTGGCGGTTTATTTTCTTCACCGCAAAGAACGCGAAGGAGGCGCAAAGAGCGCAATAAAAACCTTAGCGTACTTAGCGTAAACCTTAGCGCACTCAGCGGTTCTATTCTCTTTACCGCAAAGGTCGCCAAGATAGCCCAAAGAACACAAAAAACTTAGCGAGCTTAGCGTAAACCTCAGCGAACTTGGCGGTTCTATTTTCTTTACCGCAAAGAACGCGAAGATGGCGCAAAGGGCACAAAACACTTGGCGAACTTAGCGTAAACCTCAGCGCACTTGGCGGTTCTATTTTCTTTACCGCAAAGAACGCGAAGATGGCGCAAAGGGCACAAAACACTTGGCGAACTTAGCGTAAGCCTCAGCGCACTTGGCGGTTCTATTTTCTTTACCGCAAAGAACACCAGGATGGCGCAAAGAACACAAAAACCTTAGCGTACCTGGCGTAAACCTCAGCGCACTTGGCGGTTCTATTTTCTTAACCCTGACTCCGGTCTCATATTCCTGTTCAGCGGGGAAAAGGTAAAATTCATCAAAATTGACTACAAAGACCGGTGATTTATGTAGTTAGCTTTGTTAAAACCAGAACCCAGGCGCAGATGAGTATTATCCAAAGTTTAATCGAAGAAGGCAACGAAACCCTCTATGGCTCGTGGCAGGTATTTGCCGTCCTCCCCGATCACGGCCAGCCTAAAATAAAGGGACGGTTTTACCTCACCGGCCAGCATATTTATTTTATTGCCAACAGCCATGCCGGCAAAACTACCGGTTACTTTTCATCACTCTATAACCACCGCAACGGGGCCGGCTACCTGAAAATAAGCCGCCACGAGATCGTTTCCGTAAGCGAGCAACCCTCGTTGCTTAATAAAAGGGTAGCGCTAAAACTGACCAACGGCTGGGAATGTATTTTTGAAACCACTGTTTTCTCCTATGGCAGCCTCAGCCGGGCCATAGGCCAGCATGAGGGGCTGAATATAAGCCCGGCATGAACAGCCCGGCCACCATACTAAAGGAGCCGGGCTGCTTTTATCCTGGCGCAATTAGTGAATCATAGGTTTGATGATTTTTTACTTTAAACAATAGTCGCCCTCCAGCCCCGGTTATGCCTGCAGGATTTCTTCATCACCCCCTTACGGCATACCGGGCAGACTATTGTTTTCTATTTCATGCCTGCGGTATTTTACCTTATTTTTTTGCCACAGAACAACCAGATTCCCTAACTTTGCCCTTTGTTATAACTAAATAAGGCTTTCCTGCGGGTGGGCCAGTTTCTTTTATGCCGGCATTTTTTAACGGACTCCTGTTCGGACTTGTGTTCATCTTTGCCATCGGCCCCAGCTTTTTTCTGCTTATTCAAAACAGCATAGAATACGGCTTTAAAAAAGGCGTGCTCATTGCCCTTGGCATATCCCTCAGCGATATGCTGTTTGTGACCCTCACCCTGGTAGGGGTTGCCGCCTTCTTCTCCAACCCCGAGTACGCCCAGGTGTTGTCGTTGATAGCCGCAGCCATCCTGGGCGTTTTCGGCATTTACTCCTTTTTCCGCAGGCCGGTAATCCACAGTACCGACACCCTGATTAAAGGGCATGGGGCTTTACGTTTTATCCTCAAAGGTTTTTTGCTCAATATCTTTAACCCCACCATTGCCTTGTTCTGGATTACCCTTTCTTCTACCATCTCCACCAATTACGCCTACACCTGGACAGAAAAAACCTGGTTTTTTGCGGGCCTGCTGGTCACCATCCTCAGCACCGATTTAAGTAAAGCCTACCTCGCCAACCATGTACGCTCGTTTATCACCGTGCGCTCGGTAAAAATATTCAACCGGCTGGTAGGCAGCGTGCTGGTCATCTTTGCCCTCAGCCTGATCTTCAATCTCGGATTATAGGCCAATATACTACGTACAGCCATTAAGCAGGTAAATGCAACCCCTAACCAACCCGCCTTTTGTCCTCGGGAAACGGCTGAAAGCCCAGCTAAAAGAAGCCCAAGGCGGACACAACTGGGGGCCGCCTTGGGTTAGGCCGCAAGGCTGTTGACGACCTGAAAGGGCAACTTAACCCGGTTACCTGGCAGCCTAAGGAATTGCCTGGGTATTGGGCCTTGAAGTATAGCCTTCAGGTGGCGGGCCCCGTTAAAAAACTTAGTGAGGCTTGCTCCCTTGGTATCCTGGTGCTGAATTCAGGGAAGAAGGGTTACTACTGCATATAAAGTATTTTTTTTGTTATGTCAACTAATTTTTTAGTTGATCTCTTGGTATTTCCAAAACTATTTTCTTAGTTTTACAACTAATTATTTAGTTAATAGTTGAAAACCACCCGCAGATGAAACAACTTACCAAAGCCGAAGAAGAAGTCATGCAAATCCTCTGGCAGTTGCAGAAAGGGTTTGTCAAAGAAATAATCGACCGCTTTCCGGAGCCGAAACCGGCCTATAATACGGTATCCACCATCATCCGTATCCTCGAGAAAAAAGGGGTAGTAGGTTACGAAGCTTTTGGCAAAGCGCACCGCTACTATCCGCTGATAGCTAAAGACGAATACAGCCGCAAGTTTTTAAACTCGTTTGTGCAGAACTACTTCAGCGGTTCCTATAAGCAACTGGTATCCTTCTTTGCCCACCAGGAAAACCTGTCGGTAAACGAGTTGGAGGCCTTATTGAAAGAACTTAAAGAGCATCAAAATGACTGATTATTTTATCGAATTCGCCCTAATCCATATGGTCGTATTTGGCCTGTATAAGTTGTTGCTACGACAGGAAACACAGGTTAGCTTCCTGCGCTTTTACCTGTTGGCAGCCACTTGGCTGGCCCTGGTAATACCCGTGGTAGAACTGCCCAACCTCACCCCGGTAGAAAACATTAACATCACCGGCCAGGTTACGGCCCTGGTGATGCCGGAGGTCAGCGCAGCCACCCCGGTAAACAATGGCCCCGCCTACGGCAACCTGCTTTTGCCGGCTTACCTGCTTATCACTGCCCTGATGGCCCTGCGTTTTCTGCTGTCCCTCGGCCGCATATGGGTTCTCTACCGGCAAAGCCAGCCCTGGCAGGTTGCCAAACGCCACGTCCGCCATTACCAGGGGTTAAGCACCAGCTTTACTTTTTTCCGGTGGATATTTATTGACAAGGATAAATTTGCCGACCCGCAGGATATCGTGCGCCACGAGGAAGCCCATATTGTGTATGGCCACAGCTACGATCTGCTCATCCTCAACCTCCTGCTGATTCCGTTCTGGTGGGTGCCCAGTCTCTGGCTGGCCTTGCGCGAACTAAAACAACTACATGAGTTTCAGGCCGATGCCTATGCCCTGAACGGCAGCCCGGGCCAACAGTACATCCATACCCTTATCACCCATACCTTAAAACAGCAAGGGTTTATCCTGACCAACTCCTTCAATGATACGCCACTAACCAAACGATTAAAGTATATGAAACAATTAAAAAAGAACATCAACCCGTGGAAAGCCGCCACTGTACTGACGGGGCTGTTGCTTACCGCCTACACTTTCTCCTGCCAGCAACTTGCCCAGGATGAGTTACCGGTTGCGCCTGAACCGGTGATGATCGACCCCAATGAAACCGTTTT
This sequence comes from Cyclobacteriaceae bacterium, assembly GCA_026989505.1. Taxonomy (GTDB): domain Bacteria; phylum Bacteroidota; class Bacteroidia; order Cytophagales; family Cyclobacteriaceae; genus S012-113. Next base: position 1,508 of record JALSJF010000185.1, on the reverse strand, counting down.
CCAAATCGTTGACGAGCCTCCCACTTTTTCAGGCGGGCCGGAAGCCTTTTATGCCTATGTAAATAGCGCCATTACCTACCCGCAAAAAGCCCTGGAGGAAAAAATATCCGGCAAGGTGTTTGTCGAGTTTATCATCAGCAAAGAGGGCAAGGTAAGCAATGTAAAGGTATTGCGGGGAGCAGGCTATGGGCTTGATGAGGCAGCCAAACACATTGTTTTGAATTCCCCCGACTGGATTCCCGGCAAACAACAGGGGCGCCCGGTCAATGTCAAATTGGTGGTGCCGATAACGTTTCGCCATCCGGACGACCCGGTAAGTCAAGTACCGGAGAAAGTCAAGGAACAGGTTATTGATCCACCGGCCTACGCAGCAGGCATGGAAGCCTTTTATCAATATGCCCACGAAACCATGGTGTACCCGCAAGAAGCCCTGGAAATGGGGCTTTCGGGCCGGGTATTTGTGCAGTTTACCGTAAAGGTTGATGGCACTATAGGGGATGACATTCACGTACTAAAAGGGCTAAGCCCGGAATGCGACCGGGAAGCTGTTCGCATAATTAGAAATTCCGGTACATGGCAACCCGGCAAAAGAGATGGTAAAGTTGCCGAGATAAAAATGGTTATACCGGTTGACTTTGTGCACCCCAATGACCCAAAAGCGGGGGAAATGGCACAGAAAGTCAGGAATGCAGATGTCCCGCAAAAATAATCCGGAGAGGTTGGGTAGAGCATATCCCGCCCCCCTGCCCCTGCCAGGGTGGAGGGCGGGCCTCTCCCGGTCACCAGGCAACAAAATTATAAGACGATGAAAACCATGTTAACCCTGCTGGCCATCACCGCCTTAACCTTTATGGGCTATGGTCAGCAAGCGATGACCTTTACCGAAGCGGAGGCAAACGGTATCCACATCCCGCATCTCGACAGTATGTATAAAAGCGGGGTACATGTTGATTCCTCACGTGCCGTTTTCCATAACCGGCAAGAAGAATATTTTACGGCATACTATACGCTGCTGCAGGACCTTGGGGTGTTTTTACAAGCGAATAACTTTTATTGGGACAACCCTACCCGCAGTTTTAACCGGATTTACTTTGATAAAACCGGGAAGATTGATTACTTCCTCTATAATTTTAGTCCGGGCCAGTTAACCATTGCGCAAGAAAAAGAATTTAAAGCGTTAGTAAACAAATTCATTATAGATTACCGTTTTGCTTTGACGGCTGAAGTTGATTTTGCCCAGTGCAGCCCGGTGAAATACACGCCTGCAAATAAGTAACCCTAACCATTATTTTGGTCATCTTGCCCGGTCTCAAACCGCCTGTTGCCGCCACCTGCAGGCAGAGGCCGGGTTTTTTTGTTTAACCTGCACTGGCTTATAGCGTAAAAAAAACGGTTTCCCCTGCCTTTTGTCCTCGGGAAACGGGCTGAAAGCCCGGCAAAAAGAAGCCCATGGCGGCCACACCTGGCCCCGGGACACCGGCCCCAACTACCCCAACCTGGTGGGCCTC
>JALSJF010000184.1 GCA_026989505.1 Cyclobacteriaceae bacterium | reverse complement strand
ATTTCTTTGGCAATACCGAATAATTTCACTGTCACCATTTACGTATATTTTCTGCCCTTCCATTCAATTGGCAGCGGTATAAAATAATATACCAACGATACCAACGAAAAGAGGGCTGCATAAAGTTCAAAGATAAGGCTACCGATAATATTTACCCGGTTATTCAACTTATAAACTACCAGACTGACAAAAATATAGCGTAAAACAAACTTTGCCGCCAAAACCGCCAGGGCAATTGAAGGGTCAATCAATAACAAGAGCAAAATAATAACGAAAAAAGAGGCCTGCATGGCTAACAAAGCCACCATGATAAAAGGCAGCTCAAAGGCCCCCCGCAGCCAACGTTTGCGTTGTACCAGCAGGGCGTACAAGGAGTTCAGGGGTTTGGACTCGTTAAGCACCTCAGGGTTAAACAGGTTAACCGTACGGTGTTTCTTTTTGATGTGGTTAAACAGTTCCAGGTCTTCGGTAACCGAAAACGGCAGCGCCTCGTAGCCGCCAATTTCTTCGTAAACACGCTTGCGCAACAACATATTATTGCCCATGGTGGTAACCGGAATGCCGAGGTCGGAAACTACCTTAAGCATACCGGTGGCAAACAGCCAGTCAATCTGCTGCATGTAGGCCAGCAGGTTGGCGCCAATAACCACCGAAGTGCCGGTAACCAGGGCCACATCTTCACGCATACCCCGCAACATAGCCCGCAACCATTGCCGCGGCACTTTTATATCGGCATCGGTAATAAACAGGAATTCGCCTTTGGCCTTCCGCGCCAACTGCGCCAGCACATTGGCCTTGCCATTGCCCTTTATTTTTTGTTTGACGATGGTATAGCTCTTCACCTGCGGATACCGGATAGCAAAAGCATCGGCTACCTCCCCTGTCTGGTCCTCACTGTTATCGTTACCTACCAGAATCTCAAATTTGTCGGCCGGGTAGTCCACCGCCAGAATAGACTCCAGGCAATCGCCCAGGTTTTTTTCTTCATTGCGGGCAGCGATCAGGATAGAGACAAAGGGCGTACCGGTGATGCCCTCATGCTCATCCTGATAATTGAACAGCCACAATACTATCAGCAATAAATCAACCAGCAGGACAATAGCCGTAATAACGAGTAAAAAATATAGCATGGCTATAATGACTTGAATGAATACCCTAAAGTTGCAAAATGCGCCAAAAATTCTGGTAACACAAACTTTAACCGGGCAATTGTTTTTCGCGAATCGTGAAACACGATAATAGAGCCGCCTGTAGTGTTGGCAATACTGCGTTGCCGGCATTCTTCTGCCGTCAGCTTTTCATCGAAATCACCTGAAAGCACATCCCACATAACAATTTTATATTGCTTTTTCAGGTGTTGGTACTGGCCCCAGCGCAGACGGCCATAAGGCGGCCTGAATAGTTTTTGTGCAGACGGGCCAAGGGCTTTTTCACCGGCCGCCACGTTCTCTATATAGCTCTTGGTGCCTACCTGCCTGCCCGGCAGATGGTTGTAGGTGTGGTTCCCTACCGTATGCCCCTGGTTAACCACCGCAGTAAATACTTCGGGGTGTTTGGCAATATTGTCGCCCACCATAAAAAAAGTGGCTTTGGCATTATACTTTGCCAGCTCTGCCAGCACCCAGGGGGTGGCCTCCGGTACCGGGCCGTCATCAAACGTCAGGTAAATTTCTTTGGCAGAGGTTTTCACTTTCCATAAAATCCCCGGAAAAACCAATTGCAACCAGGCAGGTGTACGGTAAAAGTACATGTTAGCGGGCTTCTACTTTGCAGGACAGCATGGTAATATCATCTTTATAGGCTTTGCTGCCCCTGAACCGGTCGAGTTCATCCAGCAGCCCCTGATGAATTTGGTTGAGGCTTTTATGGCAGTTCTGCTGCAGGTAAGTGGCTATTTTCTCGCTGCCGATTTCCTCTCCGGCCTCATTTTCCGTTTCGGTTACGCCATCGGTATAGGCAAACAAGGTGAAGCCTTCAAGGTTGGGAATAAAGCCTTCGGCAATAAACGGCAGGGGGTCAAAAACCCCAAGTACGGTGGTTCCGGTATCCAGCATTTGCATCTTGCCGTCCGTATCGAACAGCAATGGCGGGTTATGGCCGGCATTAATATACACCATAGTACTCAACGCATGATCGTAAATAGCGGCAAAAAAAGTAATAAAGCTCTCGCCTTTGGAGCTCTCATGGATCTGGTAATTCAGGGCCTCAACAATTTCGGTCAGGTTGGCCGTATGGCGCAACATCGTGTGCAACGAAGCCTGAAAATTCGACATCATCAGGGCTGCGGGAATGCCTTTGCCGGAAACATCGGCTATGCAGACTAAAAACTGGTTTTTGTTTATCGGGATGTAATCGTAGTAATCGCCCCCTACCGAATGGTGCGGCAAATAGCTGGCCTCAACTTTCAGGCGCACCCCATCCGGCAGGTTTTCGGGGAAGAGAAAGTTTTGCACATTTTTGGCTATTTCCAGCTCTTTTCTGATGGCTTCCTCTTCCAACTGCCGCCTGGCCAGGCGCTTGTTCTCAATGGCCACTAAAATAAGGTTGCTGATCGCCTGCAGAAAAGTGGTGTTCAACGAATCGCTGTGGGCATCACTGCCGGTGGCCAGTACTACGGCCAGCAACTGGCTTTTATGCAAAATGGGGATGGCTACCTTAAACTGGTCAAAGGGGGCAGGCAGGCCCTGCACCGGGGATATCTCCTTTAAACCAATTAATTCCTGCGGTAAAGCGCCATTACCGGTCAGCCCTACGGAGGTACCATAAGAGACTTTCGCTTCCCAGTCTTTCTCCAGCACAAACAAGGCGTATTTATCAATATTCAGGTTAGCCCTGATGGTAAAATCATAAATCTTGTACAAGGCTGTTTCCGGCAGGTTGTTGTTGATCGCCTCGGTAATCTCCAGCAGGGAGTTGAGTTCCATCTGCTTGAGGTGATATTGTTTTCTATAGTCCTTTTTATCCGTCATAAAAATCTAACGCCTGTTATGTGCCCGTAACCCCTGTTTCGTGGCCAGGTACTGATATTCCGTATAATTAAGTTTAAAATCGGCTTCGTCCGGCTTTAATTCATTATCCGGAGCGGCAAAGTATTTCACCCACCCCCGGGCAACCAGGCCCCAGAGTAGCCGGGGCAGATCTTCCCTGCCCAGACCGGTTAACGCCTGCAAATCGGCATAAGGGGTCACAAAATAAAGCTGGTCGAGTATGTCAAATTCTTTATCGCTCATCGGGTAGTCCTGCCTTTCCATTTATAGCTGCCGGCAAATCCGGCTATGGCCATCAAAATAACATAAAAGGGATAACCAAGGGCTAAAATAACAAACTCATGCAGGAGAAACTTTGTTTTGAAAAACTTTTGCACTTCCCGGAGATAGAAATATTCAAACACCAGTTTCATCAACACTAAATTGGCCACGGCCGGCCAGCTAACCTGCCCGGTAATAGCCAGCGCAGGCAGGGCAACCACGGCCAGGTTGAGTAAAAAAACAAACACAGCCAACACCTGCGTAGGCACATCCCGGTAAAACTGCCATTTCCCCGACCAACGTTTACGCTGGTGGTAAAAGGCATGCCAGTTGGCAGCAGGTTGGGTGTCCACCGTTGCCGCCTCATCCCGGCAAAATACCACGGCCTGCTGAAAACGGGCATTGATCCCATGCAACAAAAACACATCATCCCCGGAACTAACAGCCTTATCCTGCTGCCCCTGTACCGCCTGGTAGGCCCGCTTACGGAAGGCCATATTGGCGGCATTGGCCATGGTGGGCCACCCCAACGACAAGGTTGCAGCCCCGGCACTGATTAACGAGGAAAACTCTATGGCCTGCAAACGCTGCCAGAAAGTTTGCTGTGGGCGCAACCGTACCGGGCCGGAAACCAATTGGGTTTTTTCTTCGCTAAAGCAAGCCGTTAGCCGTGCTACCCAGGTCTCCGGCAGCCGGCAGTCACCATCGGTGGTAAGGATAAGTTCATGCCGGGCCCGGCCGACACCACAGGCCATAGCCTTTTTTTTGCCTTGGGTTGCCGCTAAGCCGGTTAACTCGATGGGGAGTGTTGTCTGGCCGGCAAATTTTTCCACCAGGGCAGCCGTTTGGTCTGTTGAATGGTCATCTACGATCACCACTTGCAATAATTCCTGCGGATAGGTTTGGCGCTCAATATCCTGCAGTAAAGCCGTTATGTTCTTAGCCTCGTTGCGCACGGCAATAACAAGGGTAACCGGTATTGGGCCGGTATCGGCAACTGCACAGGGGGTGGCCTGCTCCCAGCCCAGCCAAAACAGCAGGATGAGCAAGGTATAGAGAATAATGATGACGGAAAAGATAACGAGGACCATCAATAATTGGGGTTATCCGGCACCGGAAGACAGTTTTTTGTATAAAAATAACCCTAAAACCGATGGCAGGGCAATATTAACAAACCAAAGCAGGATGACCGCCACAAGCATACCGGTAGCCGGCAGGGCCAGCACGCCCATAAAAAACACCACCGCCAAAGCCCGGATGCCCAATCGTTCCAGGTTGGAAACCCTGGGCATAAACGTGCGGGCAGCAAAAACCCAGGTAGCACAGGCAAAGGTGGCTTGCAGGCCGGTAGCCGGAGAGAATACCGTGGCTAGCAAGATAAATTGCAGTAAAAACACCCCATAGCGGGCCAATGAATACATAAACAACTGCCCCCATAGCCTGCCCGAATAGTGCCTTAATGGCAACAGAAATGCAGCCAGTTTCCCGCGCCAAACGTAAGCCGCCCAGAGTACGGCTGCCACCACAGTGCCGGCAAGGGCTACCTGTGGCACCGGCCAGGTAAAAAGATGTGCCGCCTGCCGCCACACGAACCAAAAGCCGTACAGGCCAACCACCAAAGTGACAGCCGATTGCATTACCTGGCCGGCCAAAATCCCCGGAATAACCCTGGCCCGCTCCCTTGCCCCGATGGTCATCACCCGGCCGGAAATGGCCCCGGTACCGGCCGGCAGGAGGTTATCCAGGGTCACCCCCAGAATCACACCCCGTAAGGCCCGGGGAAGGCCCAGGTGGCTACTGCCGGCAATAAGCTGCCATTTAAAGGCTTCCAGCAGCCAGTTAACGGGCAACAAAACAATTACCCCGGCCAATAAGATGATATTGACCGGGTGGAGAGGTACCGTAGTGGACAGCAGCCCGGCCAAAAGCTTGTGGTTGCTAAGAACTGCCTGCCAGAGGTACCAGGTTACCCCGGCCAGCAAGAAAACCCGCAGCATTAAAAACAGCTTGTGCGAAAACAAACTACTTTTGGGAAGTGTAATATACCTGTTAACTTGCATAAGTGGTTAAAATAGAAAAAATTCCGCAAAAAGAACGTATAATCCTCGGATTAGACCCCGGAACCAACATCATGGGCTATGGTATTATCTGTATAACAGGTAAAAAGATAGATTTACTGCAATACGGGGTTATCCACCTGCAGAAATACACCGGCTATGAAATGAAGCTGAAAAAGATATTTGAGCGGGTTTTGGGTATTGTTGATGAGTTTAGCCCCGATGAAGTAGCCCTGGAAGCCCCTTTTTACGGGAAAAACGTGCAATCGATGCTGAAGCTAGGCCGTGCCCAGGGCGTGGCCATGGCAGCCGCCCTCTACCGTGAAATCCCCATCACCGAATACGCCCCAAAAAAGGTGAAGCAATCGGTAACCGGTAATGGCAATGCCTCGAAAGAACAAGTGGCGCAAATGCTCATCCAATTATTAAAAATAAAAGAAGCGCCCAGACTGCTGGATGCTACGGATGCCCTGGGCGTAGCCCTTTGCCATTATTATCAGGGGGGCAAGACCGTAAAAAAAACCGGCAGTTGGCAGGCCTTTATCTCCGAAAACCCCGGCCGGGTAAAGTAACCCTAAAAGGCAATTAACTCGGCAATCTGTTTGCGGAGCTGGTCTATATAGGAGGCCTCAACAATATTGTCCCCGGCCAGGGCCGCAGAAATTTTAGTGAGGCGGGGCTTGCGGGCCAGCACATGGGCACCACAATAATTCAGGATATCGGTTAAGTGGCTCATGGCATGGCTGCTGCCTAACAAACCGGCCGAAACCCCCACCAGGGCAGCCTTTTTGCCGGTAAAGGTGGCGGGAAACTCCAGGCCGTCAATAAAGGCCTTCAGCACCCCGGGAAAAGAGCCGTTGTATTCCGGTACAATAAAAACAAATTTATCGGCAGCGGCCATTCTATCGCGCAGGACATTAAAGTCTGGGTTTTTGCCGGAGTTTTCATACAAGGCCGAAAAAGCAAAATCGGCAGGTAAATCACGCAGGTCAATTACTTCGGCCTGCTGGCCGGCTTCCACTACTAACCGGGCATAGTGTTGGGCAATTACCGGGGATAAGGCATCCGGGCGGTTGGTGCCGGAAATTATAAGCAGGTTCTTCATCTCTGTATCGGGGCTCGTACGCTTTTGCCAGCGTTTGGGTTACAAAGGAACAAAATATAATGGCAAACCATTCAGCAGTTGAACACAAAAAAAGGCCGCGACTACATTAGCCACGGCCCTAACTGCACCCATATTACGTTATTGGGCGGGTGGCCAAAGTAGCTGCAGACTGATTATGCAGCCACTTTCTTTGGCCATCACCAACCTACTTCAAAGATTCTTAGTCATCAAATTCACCGTCTCCGTCATCATCTTCACCACCTTCCATCACTGAGTCAAGGTTGTCGGCAATTTGGGCCGACAAATCGGCATTTGAACTATCGTTAATCCTTACCACACCATCGGAGTCGGCTGTGGCAGCATCCAGGTCAACCCCGGCAAACAAGGCATCCAGGTTAAACACTACCAACAGTTGATTGGCCGTAGCATCGCTGATTTCGATACCGGTATCGCTTTCAAGCTCATATTCCAGGCTGTAATTGTTGGAATATTCATAGCGTACGGCTACAGTGTCACCGGCAGGGGTATAGTCAAAAGCTATAAACATGGTCAGGCCACCCTCCATAATCGGCTCCAGGTTCATTTCAATCTCCTCATAAACCCCGGGAGTTATCTCAGCCACACCAAAATCGGGGGTGCTGGTACCGGCAAGTAAATCAACTACAAATTCGCCTTCAAATTCAATGTCTTCGTTGTCATCCTCACCGTCACCGTCTTTGTCGTCAATTTCCCCGCTATCTTCCTTTTGGTTCTCCTCCAGGGTTTCAAGTTCTATTTCCGTTACTCCAACTTTTACCTCGGTAAACACAAGGTCTGTAGCCATGGTACGGCCACCGGGATTAATGGATGACAGAGCCGTAGTGGCCTTCATCTCCATTTTCACATTGCCCAATCCGGGCTCATTTTTCGTGCAACTCTCAAGCATTAAGCCAAACGCCAGTAGCAAAGCAAATACGATAGTTTTAAATTGGTTTTTCATCATCATTATTATTGGTTAAAAAATTATTATATTAACGTTTTTCAAAAGATACTGAAACAACAGTGCCTTCATCGGAATCTGTAGTGGTGAGTTTAAGCAAGTTCTCACTATACGCTGTTATCACCCATTCGGTGTTGAGTTTTTCCAGGGGGAAATCGGCATCGTAGTCTAACTCAACGGCCAGGATACCGTTATCGCCAAAGGTTTCCCAGGAACCCTCGGTTATCAGGCTATCCAGGGTAGCTGTAGCCAATTCATCGGCAAAAAAAGCAAAAACATAACCGTTAAACTCGGTTGTCCTGTCAATACCGTCAAAATAGTAGCTTATTTCCCAGGTGCCGTCAAGCATGATGGCTACCAACTGCGAATCATCTACATCGTCATCATTATAATCGTTGTCATCATCTTCATCACACTGATCTTCTACGGCCTCGATAATATCTTCCAACTCCTGGTTATTGGTAACCACCACCTCGGAGCTGTCGCTTAACACTACGGTCAGCGGGAAGCCGAAACTGGCCAGGGCATTTTCATCCAGGGAGTCAAAAAGATCAAATAATTCCTGGTCACTAGTAAGGGTATAAACCGCGGAAACCTGGTTGAGGGAATCATAAACGGAAACCGTAACCGGATAAACAAAATCCAGGCACTCGATATCCGGGTCGGCCCCATATTCTATACAATCTTCCTGCAAGTCCATGAGTTCCTCCAGGTTATCTACCGTAACCTCTTCATAATCGGGCAGCACTACGGTAATCGGGTAAATTATTATCAGGGTATCGTTGTCGGTAGCCGACTGCTCAAAAATACGTTCAATCAGTACGTAGTCCTCCGGGGTAACAATGGTCAGGCTGGTACCGTTGGCAATTACCGACACCGGCAGCACCACCGAGGTACAGCTTGACTTATCAATAATATTGTCTGCCGAGCCATCTTTCATGGTCGTGCGCTGCACCAGATCGGCCAGGGGCGAACCATACCCGATCACATTACTGTTCTGAGGGTTGGTTAGGGTAACCACCTCTTCCTGGCAGGCCGTTACCCCCATGGCAACAAGGCCAATAAGCAGAAGTAAAGATTTTATTTGTTTAGGTATCACGGTGTTTTTCTCCGGGTTGTACATCTATAAAACCGGTTCATGCCTAAAACTCCTACCCCGAGGCCGGAAAAGTTTTTTATGTTTTCCTGCTGACGCCTGTAACTCCTTTGCTGAAAAGCTGCTAACCCCCTTTGCCGGGTTAACCGCTAAAGATTTTGTGCCCGGCCGGCTGAATATTTCGCGTTAATTTCTACTTTTAAGCCGGCTTTGCCGATTGCCTTATTTTTTTACGATGAAAGTAGCCGAAAAAGAAAATATTTGCCAGGAAGAAACCTTTAATGCGCTGTTTGCAGCGCATGCCAAAGACCTGTACAACTTTCTGTATTATAAATATGGCCCCGGCAACAATCCGCACGATATGGTACAGGAAGCGTTTATCAAACTATGGGCCAACTGCCACAAGGTTATAGTTGCCAAAGCCCGGGCCTTTCTGTTTACCGTAGCCAATAACCAAACGCTCAGCGCGCTGGCCAAAACCAAAACCGCCCTGAAGTATGCCGAAGACCGGCCAAAGGATTACACGGCCGAAACCCCGGCCTATCTCCTGGAAGAAAAGGAGTATAAGGCCCGGCTTGAACAGGCCATAAATGAACTGACCCCGGAGCAGCGGACGGCTTTTTTACTCAACCGGGTAGAAGGTAAAAAACACCAGGAAATTGCCGAAATGCTGGGAATTTCGCGCAAGGCCGTGGAAAAAAGAATATATACCGCCCTGGCCAAACTGCGGCAAAAGGTAGAAGGCATATAAAAGGTGGCCGTCATGGTAGGAAAAACAAGGGTGAAGCGGTTATATAGTTGAGAAATAAAATGAACACCGAAGAATACATAAAAAAATGGCTGGCCGGCTCGTTGAGTGAGGCCGAATTGCAGGCGTTCCGCCAAACTGCGGACTATGCCGCCCTGGAAAAACTACAGCAGGCGGTGCAGGGTTTTAAAGCCCCTGCCTATGATGTGCCGCAAGCGTTGGCAGAACTAAATAAGCGCAAAACTTCGGGCAAAAAAAACAAGTTAATAAACGTATCATGGGGGCAAATGGCTTTGCGGGTAGCCGCTGTGGTGGTAATGGCACTTTTAGGCTACTATTTCATTTTTTCCGGCCCCGCCACTACCACCGTAACCACCAGCATAGCTGAGAAAACCACGGTACAACTGCCGGACAACTCCGGGGTAACCTTAAATGCCCTTTCTTCTCTTTCCTACAGTGAAAATAACTGGCAGGAGAAACGACTGGTAAAACTCACCGGAGAAGCTTTTTTTACGGTAGCCAAAGGCGCCAGGTTTGATGTGCAAACAGCCGGTGGCGTTGTTTCGGTACTGGGCACTGAGTTTAATGTAAACGTCAGGGAGAATTATTTTGAGGTAGTTTGCTTTACCGGGCTCGTGGCAATTACTGCCGGCCAGGAAAAGGTGCAGCTCCCTGCCGGCCACTTGTTCCGCATTGCCGATGGCGTGGTTTTTAAAGAGACCGGCATCAAAGCAACCTCCCCCGGCTGGCTGGCCAACGAAAGTTCATTTGTTAGTGTGCCGTATAAATACGTACTCAAAGAACTCGAAAGACAATATCAGGTAACTGTGGTGGCCCGTAATATTGACCTGGACCAACTTTTTACCGGGCGTTTCACCCATAAAAACCTGGAACTGGCTTTGAAGTCAATCTCGCTACCCCTTAACTTGCAGTATAAAAAAGTGGGAGAACATCAGATTGAACTTTCCGGTGACAGCAAGTAAACCAACCTTTACCCTGGTATTCTTATTCGTCCTCTGGCTACCGTTGCTGGCCCAGGACGCCCCCATGCCCCTGCGGTCGGTGCTGGCCGGCCTGGAAAAAAAATATGGTGTCAGCTTTACGTATGCCGACCAAACCATTAGCGGCCTTACCCTGGCGCCTCCGGCCACCTCGCTGGACCTGCCCGCAGCACTGGCTTACCTGCAACAACAAACCGGCCTCGTTTTTCAGCAACTGGATGACCGCTTTATTACCATCAGCCGGCCGGCAACGGCCCTAATTGATGTTTGCGGTTACCTGATAGATGCCGATGACCGGGGCGGGATTGCCGGGGCCACCGTAAGTACCGGTAACCGGCATACAGTAAGCAATCATGCGGGTTATTTTACGCTTAAATCGGTACCTGCAGACAGCTCCCTGTTGATCCGCATGCTAGGTTATGAGACCCTGCGCTTACCAGCCGGCAGGGTCAGAAACAGCCACGGCTGCCCGGAGTTCACCCTGTCGGCCAAAGCTACCCGGTTAAATGAGGTACTGATCAGAAATTACTTAACGGCCGGGATCAGCAAGCAGGTAAACGGCACCTTTAAGGTGAACCCGGATGAATTGGGGATACTGCCCGGCCTTACCGAACCCGATGTATTGCATACCCTCCAGGCCCTGCCGGGTATCCAAAGCATCAACGAAACGGTCTCGGATATTAATGTACGCGGAGGCACCAACGACCAGAACCTGGTGCTGTGGGATGGTATAAAAATGTACCAGACCGGCCATTTCTTCGGGCTTATCTCGGCCTTTAACCCCTACCTGAACAAGGAGGTTACCCTTATTAAAAATGGCGCCAGTGCTATTTACAGCGATGGTGTTTCGAGTATTATCGACATCCGCTCAGACAACACCCTGAGTAAAAAATTTACCGGTGGGGCCGGGGTTAATATGATTAGTGCCGATGCTTTCTTTAAAATACCCGTAACCCAAAAGCTTACCTTGCAGCTTTCCGGCAGAAGGGCCATTACCGATTTGCTGAAGACACCCGTTTTTAGCAATTATTTTGAGCGGGCCTTTGGCGACACCGATGTTACCCGGACTTTTCCCGCAGGCAGCGACACCACCTTTAATACCGATGAGAATTTCTATTTCTATGATATTGGCGCCAACCTGCTCTATGCTATTTCACCCAAGGATAAGCTGCGGGTACATTTCCTGCATATTTTCAATGCACTGAAATACCAGGAAAACATTGAAAGCCCGGCCATCAACGATGCCAAAACCAGTAGCCTGACCCAACAAAGCCTGGCTGCCGACATCTTTTATCAACGGCTGTGGCATAATAAACTTCGCACTTCGGCCCAACTCTATGTTTCTGATTACGCCCTGCGGGCTACCAATTACGATGTGCTTAACAACCAGCGGCTGATCCAGGAAAACGAGGTGCTTGACATTGGGGTTAAGCTGGATGCCCTGTGGCGTTTTAATAATTCCTGGGACCTGCTTAGCGGCTACCAGTTTCAGGAAGTAGGCGTTGGCAACCTGGAAGACATTAACAACCCCGAATTCAGGCGCTATGTCAAGCGGGTTATCCGCACCCATGTGGCCTTTAGCGAGGTGAACTATAAGTCCGCCACGGGCAACACCACAGCCCGCCTGGGCGTACGGGCCAATTATTTCCCGAAGTTCAACCGGGTAATTGTTGAGCCCCGCCTGGCTGTGAGCCAGCAGTTGTACAAGTATTTTACCCTCGAACTCCTTGGTGAATTCCGCAGCCAGTCGGCCACCCAGGTAATTGATTTACAAAACGATTTTCTGGGGGTAGAGAAAAGAAGGTGGATACTGGCCAATGAAGACGATATCCCTCTGGTCATAAGCCGGCAAGCCTCCCTCGGGGCCCACTTCAACAAAAACCAGTTGCTGGTAAGTGTTGAGGGTTTTTACAAATTTGTTGACGGCATTACTTCCTCCAGCCAGGGCTTTCAGAACCAGTTTCAGTACATCCGGGCCAGCGGCAGCTACACGGTCTCCGGGGTTGAGGTTTTGGTGAACAAACAATTTTCGCGGGTTTCTGCCTGGGCTGGCTACACGTATGCCGATAACCGCTACCGTTTCCCCGCCTTCACCCCGGCTACGTTTGCCAACAACCTGGATATAACCCACACGGCCACCCTGGGGGTAAATGTTGATATCAAACAACTTGAATTGTCGGCAGGACTTAACTGGCGCACCGGCAAGCCCTACACCCTGCCCACGGGGGTTGTTGATAACCAAATTGTCTATGGCACCCCCAATAGTGTGCGCCTGCCGGATTACCTGCGGGTTGACTTTTCGGCAAGGTATAATTTTAAGCTGGGCAGAAAGGTGAATGCCCAGGTGGGCGGGGCCGTGTGGAACCTGACCAATAACCAGAATATTTTTAACCTCTATTACCAACTGGATACCAGCAATAATATCCGGGAAGTACAGCAACTGGCCCTGGGCATTACCCCTAATTTAATGTTGAGGATAAGTTTCTAGCCCGGGCCCGGTTCAAGTGAAGGTTTCTCCGGAAAACTCATGAAAATTCCCCCGGATCAGTTCACAAGCTGGAAAGTACGCGAAATATTAAAGCCAAAGCGAATGCCCCCATCCCAGAAGTTATCGGTAGTATCGGTAATAAAGCCCCGTTCAAAAGTAGGACGCGCGTTGGTGAAATGCAGTTGAAAGACGTGCTCCCCGGTAACAATATCTACCCCAATGCCAAGGGCATCATAGGTAGGTACCGACTGCAGCGGGTTGAAGCGGTAATAATATTCCCCCGTAAGGGCAAAAACAGGCGATACCTTATACCGAAAGGCCCCGCCCAGATAAACAATAGTATTGCTGTCGTTCACAGACGGCACTGTGTTCAGATGCACTACCCCGGGCATGAACTGCAGGGTAAGCCGCTGGCCAAATTTACGAGAAACCAGCAGTTGGTTGGTAAAGCCCAACCGCTCTACCGTGGTTAAATCTTCCTGGATTTGCACCGTGGGTATGGCAATGCTGGTTAGCCAGACCATACTCACCGGAAATTTCACCGCCCCGGTTTTCTGGCGGAAAAACTTCCATTTCACATAGCCATCGTAGGTTTTATCATAAGAGCTGCGGCCAATGCCCACATCAAGCCAGCCGGTAATACCGTATTCAAACCCCAGGCGCATATTGGCCTGGTCAAGGCCAAACAACTCCTGAATACCGGAATTTACCGGGCCAAACCGGTGGTAAATTAAAAAGTCAAGTTCCCCCTTGCGTTTGGTACGGGTAGAATGCCCATTGATTATATGGGTACCTTTAAAAGCTCCCCTGGTGTATTCCACCCGGGTGGAATCGTTACCTTCTTGCGGCTGGGCCGGTAAGGGTACGGGGCCACACAAGCACAGGGCAATGGTCAATAGTTTCTTCTTCATAGGGTTAAATTCAGGTTATCGCTGGCAGGGCAGATTAATTGTCCCTGGCCCCATCATCTACCCAGCAGGCAATCAAATCTATTTGCGCCTGGGTAAGGCTGCCCGTACGGGGCATATTACGGCTTTGGGTACGGCTCTTAATTTCACCCGCATTGGCCTGTACTTCACTAAAGTTACTGAAGTTCGGCAGGTTAGACACGGAGCCATCGTGGCAGCCGAAAACAACACAACTGGTCATGATAATCGGCTGAACGTCCGCCTGGTAAGAGGTGTTGGAATTTACCCGCTGGGTGAGGGAAAATTCGCAGCCGATGGCATCGGTAACAAAAATTTCGTAAGTGCCGGGCGCTACGGTAAAGGCGGGGGTATCCTGCACTGGCTGGTCGTTTAGTTGATACTGGTAGGGTTCCACACCATTGGTGGCTACAATAGTAAGGGCGCCATTGGCCACACCACAATCCCCTTCGGTGGTTGTAACCGTAACTTCCAGGCCATTTTTATTGGCCACTAAGGCGGTGTTTTCTGCGGTACAGCCATTTTTATCAAACACAGTAATCGTATATTCCCCGGCAGCAAGGCCTGAGAAAAGCGCGGATTCCTGCACCGTT
>JALSJF010000183.1 GCA_026989505.1 Cyclobacteriaceae bacterium | reverse complement strand
CCCCCCCCCTTTTTTTTCCACACCGAGGGGCGAAGTTTGCCTGCCTGGCGCCCGGTGTCTCCGTTGCCGGCAACTATGGCAAGACATAAAAAAGCCCCGTCCAAAAAAGGCGGGGCAGTAATTCTTAGGCCGGCAACAGGCTAACCGGTAACGCCTTCCATCTCTTTGGCGGCCAGGAAGCGTTCGGCATCCAGGGCGCTCATGCAACCTGTGCCGGCAGCGGTAACGGCCTGGCGATATACCTTGTCGGCAGCATCCCCGGCCACAAACACCCCCTCAATAGATGTTTTGGCGGTACCGGGAACAACCTTCAGGTAGCCCACCTCATCGGTTTCCAGGTAGTCTTTAAAGATATCGGTATTAGGCTTATGGCCGATGGCCACAAAGAACCCTTTTACGGCAATTTCATAGGTTTCATCGGTTTTAACATTGCGTAACCGCACTCCGCTGACCTCCTCTTCGCCAAGCACCTCTTCGGTTACCGAGTTCCACAATATTTCGATATTCGGGGTGTTTTTCACCCGTTGCTGCATAATGGTAGAGGCCCGCAGTTCATCCCTGCGCACAATCATATACACCTTGGGGCACAGGTTAGCAAGGTAGGTAGCCTCTTCGCAGGCCGAATCGCCACCGCCTACCACGGCCACGTCCATTCCTTTATAAAAGAAACCATCGCAAATGGCACAGGCCGACACCCCTTTGCCATTTAACCTTGTTTCCGACTCCAGGCCAAGGTAGCGGGCCGAAGCCCCGGTAGCAATAATCACGGCTTTGGCGGTAACCTCGTGGCTGTCATCAATAATCACTTTATGGGGGTAACCGGAGAAATCCACGGCCGTGGCCACGCCAAAACGCACATCGGTGCCAAAGCGCTCAGCCTGGGCCTGCAGTTGCATCATCATTTCCGGGCCGTTGATGCCCTCGGGGTAACCGGGAAAATTTTCCACATCATTGGTGGTAGTCAGTTGGCCACCGGGTTCGCCCCCGGTATAAAGCACCGGGTTTAAACCGGCCCGCGAGGCATAGATACCGGCCGTATAACCGGCAGGCCCTGAGCCTATAATTAGTACATTAACTTCCTCTTTTGTCATCTTACTTAACTTTTATTATGAATAGAAAAACGGTCTTGCAGAGACCGCTGCAAAGATAACAAATTTAGCCCAGATATGGTTTCAAGGCACGGCTTCTTGTGGTGTGGCGCAAGCGCCTGATGGCCTTTTCTTTAATCTGGCGTACCCGCTCACGGGTAAGGCAAAATTTTTCGCCTATTTCTTCCAGGGTCATGGCGCTGTTGCCCGTGCCGCCAAGGCCAAAATACAGGGTAATCACATCGGCCTCACGCGGGGTAAGGGTGGCCAGCGCCCGTCTTACTTCGCGGCACAGCGAGTCTTTAAGCATCCGGTCTTCGGGGCCATCGCTGTTTTCTGCCGGCAATATGTCCATCAGGTTTTTTTCTTCGCCATTGGCCAGGGGGGAGTCGAGCGAAACATGGCGCCCCGAGATCTTCATGGTTTCCCGTACCTCCTCGATGGCCATCTCCAGTATCTCGGCCAGTTCTTCCGGGGAAGGCTCACGCTCAAATTTCTGCTCCAGATCAGAAAAAGCTTTGGCAAATTTGCTCAGGGACCCTACCCGGTTAAGCGGCAGGCGGACAATCCGGGCCTGTTCGGCCAGGGCCTGCAAAATAGATTGGCGGATCCACCATACCGCATAGGAGATAAATTTAAACCCCCGGGTAACATCAAAACGCTGGGCGGCCTTAATGAGCCCCAGGTTGCCTTCGTTAATCAGGTCGCCCAGGGTCAGCCCCTGGTTCTGGTATTGCTTGGCCACGGAAACAACAAAGCGCAAATTGGCTTTGGTAAGTTTTTCCAGGGCCACCTGGTCGCCTTTGGCAATCCGTTTGGCCAGGGCAACTTCTTCTTCTGCCGACAACAGCTCAATGCGGCCGATCTCCAACAGGTATTTATCCAGAGATTGGCTCTCACGATTGGTAATTTGCTTACTAATCTTTAGCTGCCTCATTTTCCGGGCCGTTTTTAACGAAAAAAGAGGGCAAAACCCTCTTTTTGCCTCCTATAAAAATAGGAGAATAAATTTAAAAAATTACAAGAATTTGAAAACTTAGTTCTCTTTCCGCTCCGGTTTCGGCAGCAACACCTTGCGCGAAAGCCTGAATTTACCGGTCTTCTTGTCGATATCAACAAGTTTTACTTGTATTTCTTCACCGGGCTCCAGCACGCCATCCATATTTTCAATGCGCTCCCATTTTATTTCAGAAATATGCAGCAGGCCGTCTTTGCCGGGCATAAATTCAACGAAAGCGCCAAAGGGCATAATGTTCTTCACCTTACCGGTATAGACCTCGCCCACTTCGGGCTGGGCCACAATGCCTTTGATACGGTTCATGGCCTGGTCGAGGGAGTTTCTGTCGGTGGCAAAAACAGTTACCTGGCCGGCATTGTCCACTTCTTCAATCACTACCGTAGCCCCGGTTTCCTTCTGTATCTCCTGTACCACTTTGCCACCGGGGCCAATTACCGCCCCGATTAAATCCTGCGGGATGGTGATGGAGGTAACCTGCGGGGCATTGGGTTTAAGCTCTGCCCTGGGTTCTGCCAGGGTTTCTTTAAGCTTACCGAGGATATGCATCCTGCCTTCTTTGGCCTGGTCGAGGGCTTTTTTCAACACTTCGTAGGAAAGGCCATCAATTTTTATATCCATCTGACAGGCGGTAATCCCTTTTTCGGTACCGGTTACTTTAAAGTCCATATCGCCCAGGTGGTCTTCATCTCCCAGAATATCGGACAAGATAGCATATTTGCCGGTTTCCGCATCCGAGATCATGCCCATGGCAATCCCCGATACGGGGGCCTTGATCTGCACTCCGGCATCCATCAGCGCCAGGGTACCGGCACAAACGGTAGCCATGGAAGACGAGCCGTTCGACTCTAATACGTCCGACACAATACGGATGGTATAAGGGAAGTCTTCATGGGCGGGCAGCATCCCTTTCAGCGCCCTTAAGGCCAGGTTGCCGTGCCCTACTTCGCGCCTGCCCGGGCCACGGTTAGGCCGTGCCTCTCCGGTAGAAAAGGCCGGGAAGTTGTAGTGCAGGATAAAGCGGTTGTAGTCCTTGATCAGCGCGCTGTCAATCATCTGCTCATCGAGCTTGGTGCCGAGGGTAACGCTGGCCAGCGCCTGTGTTTCACCGCGGGTAAACACAGCCGAACCATGGGGCATGGGCAAGTAGTTTACTTCACTCCAGATAGGGCGAATTTCATCAAAAGCACGGCCATCCATACGTACGCCTTCATCGAGTACCATTTTGCGGGCGGCTTCCTTTTCTATGTCGTGGAAGTACTTTTTCGCCAGGTCAACATTAAACTCTTCATCTTCGGCATGTGCCTCTACGTATTCGTTTATAATAGCCTTCAGCGCTGCTGAGCGTGAAGCTTTATCTTTTATCTGCTGATTATAAACGGCATATACCTTAGCGTATAATTCGCTATGCAGTTGTTTTTGCAAATCCTCGTCACTTTCTTCATGCGTGTAATCCCTCTTTTGCTCCTTACCGGTTTCTTTGGTAAGTTCTTTTTGGGCGGCACACATCAACTTAATGGCTTCGTGGGCTTCTTTCAGGGCTTCCAGCATGGTGTCTTCCGAAACCTCCTTCATTTCCCCCTCTACCATCATGATATTCTCATAGGTGGCAGCCACCATCATATCGAGGGCAGCTTTTTCGGCTTCTTCCTGTCCCGGGTTGATGATAAACTTACCGTCCACCTGGCACACCCGCACTTCGGCTATCGGGCCGTCAAACGGAATATCGGAAACCGACAGGGCAGCCGAAGCCGCCAGGGCTGCCAGGGCATCGGGCAACACTTTACCATCGGCCGACAACAGCGATATCATCACCTGGGTCTCCGAGTGGTAATCGCTGGGGAACAGCGGCCGCAAAGCGCGGTCAACCAGCCTGGAAGTTAAAATCTCATAATCGGACAAACGTCCTTCCCGTTTCAGAAATCCGCCCGGGATTTTACCGGCAGCGGCAAATTTCTCCTGATAATCAACACTCAGGGGTAGAAAATCAACCCCTTCGCGTGCATCTTCACTGGATACTACAGTAGCGAGCAACACGGTGTTGCCCATACGGACCTCTACGGACCCGTCTGCTTGCTTAGCGAGTTTACCGGTTTCAATGGTAATTGTCCGGCCATCGGCAAGCGTAATTGTTTTGCTTATTATATTCATTATGTTTTAATTGTTACAATACTGATTGTTCCTGGCAGGGAGCCAAAAACCGAAAAGGGATTCTGATGAACCCCTCTCCCTTTTATCTTCTTAGTTTTAGTTCTGCAATAATGGCACGGTAGCGCTCAATATCAATTTTTTGCAGGTAGTTTAAAAGTTTACGCCTTTTTCCTACAAGCCTTAACAAGCCTTGCTGGGTAGAGTAATCTTTTTTGTTTTTCTTTAAGTGGCCTGTTAAGTGATTGATGCGGTAGGTAAAAAGGGCAATCTGCGCCTCCGGAGATCCCGTATCATTCTTTGACTTTAACCGACCATGATTCTCGAAGATTTCTTTCTTTTTCTCTTTCGATAAATACATAGTTAGCAAGAATAAATTTTAAATGTTTCTTAAAAGTTGCGCAAAGGTAATTAGTTAATAAGTCTAAACCAACCTAAGCCCCAAAATCTTAGGCGTGTACAGGTTTCCTGTTTTTGTTGCGCGCCCGTAACCAACTCGTAAACTTAGAAGCCATTACCTTATAAAAATCAGCTTCAAAGAGCCGGGTATCATTTTTAGCCTGCCGGAGCAACAGCAACCCGATGGGAAACAAGATGCCGTTGGCCAGCCACACCCCGGCTTCTACCGGGATTTTGCCTGATTTGGCATATTTTTCGCCTCCGATGGAGAGGATATAATAGATGATAAAAAACACTACCGAAATAATCACCGGGAAGCCTATCCCCCCCCGCTTGATAATGGCCCCGAGGGGAGCGCCTATTAAGAACATTGAGATGCAGGCGATGGCATTGGCCAGCATTTTCTGCCACTGGATGTCGAACTGGTAATACTCTTTCATTAACCGCGCCTTGCGGTCGTTCTGAGCCGTTAGTTTGCTTTTAATCTGGCGGGTAGTGGCCACGGCTGTTTTCAGGTTACGCACCTGGTTGGCTTTCTTATTTACCCTCTCTTCATACCGGGTCAGGATGAAGGCCTCTTTTTGGGTAAAGCTGCTGTCGAGATACGGCAGGTTTACGGCTACTTCTTCTTTTTTGATGGTATGACCGGCCACTTTCTTCCGGTCGGTTGGCATTCCGGGCTGCGCTTTCTTTGGCAACGGGTTGAGACGCTTCACAGACCGCAGGTTAACACCCGCCCGTTTCTTATTGCCGGCCTTAGGCCTGGCCGGTTGTGCAATTTTCTTTTTTTGCGGAATATTCACTTTTGCGGCCGGAGGGTGCAGGCGAACCCCGTAGGTAGGGGGCGGTTTTACGGTAATCCCATCCTGCAAGACGCCTTCGCCCATCTCCCGGGCCCGCTCCCGCTCCATTGCCAGGGCAGCGAGGGAATCGCGTTTGCGGTTTACGGCCAGGATGTGGGCGGGGATATCCACCTGTTTTTTAAGCAAACTATAATTAAAATAACGTGAGGCAATACCGTAAATTTCCCCTTCGGTTTCATACACCTTATCTTGCAAAGAGTCAAGGTCATCGCCCAACTGGCTGAAGTTGCGCATCATGCGGTGCGAGGCAAACAACCCCTCATCGGTACGCGACATACTAAAGGAGGAGAGGTCAAAGATCATCTCACTGCGGTCAAAATAGGTGCGGGTAAACGGCCTTATCACCACCTTGGGGCGTTTGCCGCGCCTGCTTGGCGCCTCCCCCTCGGCATAATGAACCCCGTTAAAGAGTTCGAATTTCAGGTATTGGTCGTTTAATATGGTGTACATCTGGCCCGAATCAGCCATAATCACTTCGTTATTGCCTTTGTGGCTGGTATGGTCATAAATGGTAAGCCCCTTCAGCGACTTGCCATCAGGGTATTTTTTATCCACCTTGATTTTATAATTCTCAATACCGGTGTAAAACTGGCCGGGCTGAATATCGAGGGCGGGTTTCTTCTGCCGGATATCATAGAGTAAGCTATAGGCCTTCAGGGCCGAGTAAGGCACAAAATAATTATTGGAGTAAAAGGCAAAAATGGTCACCCCAATTACCATCACATAAATAGGCATTAAGGCCCGCACCAACGAAATACCGGCACTCTTAATAGCCGTAAGCTCAAAATGCTCACCGAGGTTGCCAAAGGTCATCAACGAAGCCAGCATTACCGACAATGGAAAGGCAATGGGGGTTTGAAAAACGCTGAAATGAAAGATAAGCATGCCCAGGTCAACCCATTTCAGGTCTTTGCCAAAGATTTCATCCACGTAGTTCATCATCTGCACGGTAAGCAGAATAAAAACCACCACCAGAAAAGTGAGGACAAACGGACCCAGAAAAGCTTTAATAATCAGCTTATCTATTTTTTTCATAAATTAACAGGAGCAATAAATATGCCAGCGATAGGGCAAAAGTAGCAGCTTAGCAATCAACCACCAACAATCTCTTTGAGGTTGTAGATCAAACTCTCCCACAAATCCTGCAACTCCCCATCGTCATTGATATCGTTGTAGTCGGTAATGGAGATAAAAACCATCTGCGTAAGCTCGTTCATCTCTAAACGCAGTTCAATATAGCGAGGATCCTCTTTTTCTTCCTCGTTGACGGGCAAAAATTCAAATTTTACAAAACTGTTTACCCTGTGGGCCACCATTTTGGCTTTATGGTCTTCGCCCTCCCACTTGAAGTTGAATACCTTGTCTTCATCTACCGTTACATCATCGGCCATCCATTGCGACAAGCCGCTGGCCGTAAAAATATAGGGAAAAAGCATCTTTTTTGATGCGTGTATCTCAAACTCTGCCCTGAACGTATTGCGTGTCATACCCGGTCAATTCCTTATTGGACTGTAATATAAGACACAAATATTGAAAACACAAAATCCCCTCATAGCCGGTTTTAAAAACCACCATCAGGGGGTATATATAAAGGGCAATATCTATAAGGTTGCCGCCCGGGCAAAATTGGCCATGGCGTTTTTCATCCTGGCCAGCACTTCGGCACAGGCTTCCAGGCCGTATATCCCGGCCAGGGCCGGGGGCTCCCGGTAACCCAGCCACACCTTACCTGCTTCATCTTCCCAAATCAATATTTTCAAGGGAAGGGCCAGACCGGCACGCGGGTCGCATTGCATTAGTTTGGTGCCAACTTTGGGGTTCCCGAAAATCACCAGGGTGGTAGGGCGCAGTTCCAGGCCGGCTTCTATCGCCCCCTGCCGGTGGTCAATGGTAGCAAAAATATTCATCCCCTTATCGCTCAGAACGGCTTTCAGCTTAGCCACAGTTGTGGTCACCGGGTGCGGGCTGCTTATTTTGTGGAAGCCGTCTTCCTGGGCAATAACCGGGCCGGGGGTTAACAGGGGCAGTAGTAGGGCAAGCAAGATAGTTTTTTTCATAATTAACTCAGTTTAAGGTTTTTTAGACGAACCCTCTCCGGGCTGTCTATAAGCTAAACCATAAACCATTTGCAAAGGTTCCTGAAAAAAACACGGATAACCCGGTATAATTTTTGTGTTCCGTAAATAAAGCACTAATTTTCCTTTTCAAACAACCCTAAAATGAGATTTACGCTACCCCTCATCCTGATTATTTCAGGATTGATTTTTGCTGTGCGGGCACAACCCGGTGCCGATGCCCTGAAGCCCCAGTTACGTATTGACCCCCAGGGCCATGCCGGGGTAGTTAACGATTTGCAGTTTACCCCCGATGGCAAGACCCTGATTTCCGTGGCGGCCGACAAGACCATCCGCTTCTGGGATGTGGCCGATGGCAGCTTGCAGAAAACCCTGCGCAGCCAGAGCGGTAGCGGCCCGGACGGGGCCCTCTATACCGGGGCGCTTTCTGCAGATGGCCGGTTTCTGGCCATTGGCGGCTATTTCCCGGAAAATGAAATCAGGATTATTGATCTGCTGCGGGATAATGATGTGGTGCTGTTAAAAGGGCACCAAAACATTATCAACCGGCTTGCTTTCAGCAAAAACGGCCGCCTGCTGGCCAGCGCCAGTGCCGATAATACGGTAAAAATATGGCGGCTTACCTTTAACAACGGCACGTTGCAGGGGGAACTACAACAAACCCTCACGGGCCATAGCGACCAGGTTTACGACCTGGCCTTTGCCCCCGATGCCCGGCACCTGGTGTCGGCTTCGGCAGACGGCAGCCTGCGGCTGTGGAGCCTCGAGGGCGCTACCGCCCCCGTGGTGATGAAAATGCATGTTGCCAAGGTTTACAGTTGCGCTTTTTCGGCTGATGGTAAATATATTGCCTCGGGGGGCAGCAAAGGGAAGGTTCTCCTGTGGAACAGCAACGGCACTTTCCACAGCAGGCTGGGTGCGTTGGAGGCCGCAGTAGGCCGGGTAGATTTTGCCCGCGACAATAAACTCTTTGCCTCGGGCCGTAATGTGAAAATATTCAGTGTGCCTGCCGGTACCTTGGTGGGGAGTATCCCTGAACAGAAAAGGAATATTACCGCCACCGCAGTTTATCAAAACAAGTATTTTGCTTCGGCTGCCAGTGCTACCGGTAAAATTATCGTGCGCGACCTGCAAAACCAGACCACGGCCGCCACTTTGTCGGGAGCCGGGCTCAGCCCGCTGGAAGTAGCCAGCAATAATAAGGGCGTAGTGGCCATCGGCACTAAGAAAAGGTCGTTGGCCATTGCTTTTGACTATCAGCAGATGAAATTCCTGTTCGGCAATTTCGATAAAACCAGTTTTACCGGGGCCATTAGCGGAGAAGGGGGCTACACGCTGCAAAAAACCGGTAAATTCACCCTCAGCACCGGTTTTAAAGGAAAAGTTGTCAACAACCCCGCCATTGACGGGCGCATCCTGCACTATACCCTTATTGATGCCGACAATATTGCCGTAGGCAGTGATTACTCTATCAAGATATACAGCCGCGATGGTGCGTTTAAACGCGCCTTGAAAGGAGCTAACGGAGCGGTTACCGCCATGGCTGTTGACCGGCAGCATAACTACCTGATTACGGCCACCACCGACCAAACCGTGCGGATATGGGATATCGCTACGGGCGAAAACCTGGCCGCTCTTTTCTTCAGCAACAAAAACGACTGGATTTGCTGGACCCCTAAGGGTTATTACCAGGCCTCGGCCGGGGGCGAAAAATACCTCGGATGGCATGTAAACCGCGGCAGTAACAAACTAGCCGACTTCTACCCTGCCTCTGTGTTTGCCAACTATTTCCGGCAACCGGAGGTGGTCAGGCAAACCCTGCGTTTAGGCAATGAAGAAGAAGCCATGGCCTACTTAAATGTTAAGGAAGAGAAAATCAGCGAGGAAGCGGTTAAGCAACCCGTACAGGCCGTTGAAGCTGTTGATGTAACCACCGAAGCCCCGGTAATCAAGTGGCTGAGCCCCGAAACGACCACCTACGAGGCGGGGCAAAACAGGGTACGCATTAAAGCGCAGATCATTTCCTCCACCCCGGTTAAAACCGTCAAAATCCTGATTAACGGCAGGCCGGCACCGCAATCCAGGGGCGTGAGTCCAACCGGCAACAATATGCTGGTTGAGCAGGATATCCTGTTGCTAAACGAGGTTAACAAAATCAAACTATTTGTCAGCAATGAAAATGCCCGCACGGTAAGCGAAGAGCGGATTATTACCCTGCCGGAAGAATTGCTTAACGGTCAGAAAGCCGCCAGCACCCAGATCATCGACTATACCGCCAAACCCGATTTGTATGTGCTCGGCATTGGCATTTCGGATTATGCCAACCCAGCGTATAACCTGACCTATGCCGATGATGATGCCCAGGCTATCACGGAGCTGTTTGGCACCACCGGCAAAGGGGTGTATAAAAAGGTAACCGTAGATAAGTTACTGAATGAAGAGGCCACCAAAAAGAAGATACTTAATGCCTTCGCCTGGTTGTATCAAAACGCTACCAGCAAAGATATCGTTATCATCACCATAGCCGCCCACGGGTTTAACAAAGACGGGGAATTTTATGTGCTGCCCTACGATGGCAATGCCGAAGACCTGCCCGGTACGGGTATCGGCTGGCATAACCTGGCCAGCACCCTGGGCAATATCCCGGCCAGGGTGCTGTTAATGGTAGATGCCTGCTACAGCGGACAACTTGGCACGAATATTGAACATCTTGAGTCAGACAATACCGAAGCCGTACGGCAACTGGCGGACGAGGAGAACGGGGTGGTAGTAATGGCCGCCTCTACGGGAGATGAAACATCGGTGGAGTTTGCCGACTGGGGCCATGGGGCTTTTACCCTTTCGGTGCTGGAAGGCCTGAAACAGGGCAAAGCCGATATAAAACAAGACCTGACCGTGTTTTTGCGGGAATTAGATTTTTATGTGTATGAACGAACAGTGGAACTAACCAGCGGACAACAGCACCCGACAACGCAAAAACCCAGCTCTATAAGTCGTTTTCCGGTCTTAAATATTGATAAATAAGTAATAAATTGTAATATTGAATATAACTAAAACAACGATTATGAAAACGCGAACAATTCTATTGATGCTGCTTGCATTAACCTTTACTTCTACCGCCCTCCTTGCCCAACGCGATAAGCGTGAAAGCAAAGGGTTAAAGAAGGAAATCAAAAAGAAAGCCGTAAAAGAAGCCCGTAAAGAAGCTAAAAAATTTAAAAAGGATGGCTATGCTGTTGCCCCCGGGGCCCTGCCCATGGAAAAACAAATAGAAACCGCCTGGATGCGCCAGTATGAGGTGGACGAAGATGGTTATCCGTTATATATTGTGGCCTCCGGCAACTCGGTTGCCAACACCACGGCAGCAGCTAAGTTACAGGCCACCGAACTGGCCAAGCTGGAACTGGCCGGCTCCATTTCCACGCAGGTAGCGGCCTTGATTGAAACCAATATTGCCAATCAGCAACTGAACAGTGAGGAAGCGGCATCGGTGACCAAAACCGTGGCTGCAGCCAAAAATATTATTGCCCAGGACCTGGGCCGCACCCTGCCCCTGTTTGAAATCTACCGCACCTTAAAGAACAAGAATGTGGAAGTTAATGTGCGCATTGCCTATAACTCCAAAAAAGCGCAGGAAATTGCCCGCCAGGCCATCAAGAAAAAGCTTGAAGAAGAAACCGATATTGCCCAGGATAAGCTGGAGAAGCTGATGAAATGGGATAACTAAGTTCAGGTAAACCAGAATGAATTTACTTAATCTTTACACAAGGGGTTCCTGCTGACTGGAGCCCCTTGTTTGTTTCTATTTTATTCCTATGCGAAAACTACTGCTCCTCATATTGTTAAGCACTACTACGGTAGCCGTAGCCCAAAAAGCCCCGCCCTGGGTTGACTATGCCTACCGTATGGCCAACTATCCCGATAACAAATACCTCGTTGGGCTGGCCACGGAAATCAGGGTTGAAAAATACCAGGCCGCCAGCGCCTTTGAACGGTTGAACCAGATGGCCCGCAATCAAATCATCGAGGCGATCCACGTGTCTGTTAAGGCCGAATCGCAGATGAACATTACGGTGGAAAATGCGGTGTCGGATGAGTTGTTTAAGCAAACATCACAATCCATTTCCAAGGCTGAATTGGTAGGCCTGAAGTTTGAAAATTATTATAACAAAAAAAAGAAGACGGCTTATGCTTTTTCGTATGTGCTGATCCAGGATATCATTGATTACTATTTTGACATCATGAATACCAATTTTGGCATTATTGAAAAAGATTTTTCCGGGGTAACGGCCGGCAGCAATAAAAACACCTCCCTGAAGCTGTTGTATGATGCCCAACTGAAATTACGGGAAATTGATCAGGCTACCGTCATCCTGATGGCCATGAAGCAAACCAACAGTATAGACTTTGGCAAGATCACGGCCATCCGCAAACAATTGGAAGACCTGACCAACAGGGTGTTTGCCACCGGGCCGGTTACCATTACCAATATGGCCAATTTCTTCAGCTACGGGCTCATCGCCCAAACAGAAAAAGGCGCCACAGCCACCATTTGCCCCGGCAGCCTTGCCTACAAAGATTCCGGGGCGGAAAGCGATTTCTCCAAACAGTTGCGCGGGAGCATTGCCGCCAGCATAGGCAGCGCCTCCGGGCTGGTTATGGTAACCGGGGAAGACCAACCCTGTGTTTACCGGCTTTCCGGCAGCTATCAGGACAGCGACACGGAACTTCTGGTAGCACTAACCCTCACGGATACTGATAACGGCACTACCCTGGCTACCGTGGAGAGAACCTTTAAAAAAGATGTACTGGCCCTTGATGGCCTGCGTTTATTGCCAGCCAATTTTGACCGCATAACCGATTTACCGCAAATACGGTTGCTTGGCAATGGCGATGAAATTAAGCTTAAAACCATCGATTTTATTGACCGGCCCATACAGTTTACGGTTGACCTCAACGGCCGGCCGCAGACAGATATGCCGGTAAAGTTATTGTTTTATAAAGACGGTATGCTGGCTTTTGAAGGTAAGGTAAACGCTGCCAAAGATGGTACGGCCCGGTACTTTCTGAATAAAGACTTAGTGCCGAAAAGCGGTGAATATGAATTGCAGGCGATGGTTGATATTGCCGGCTTTCTAAGCCTTGATGTCAACTCCGGTTTTTATCAGGAACTGGTACGCGACTACCCGCCCCAGGTAAGGAAAATTAAATTGAAGGTACTCTCTCCTACCGTGTATGTTATTGCTGCGGAAATGAGCCTGGGATCACCGTTGGCAGTACCTATTTTAGAGCCTTCGATTAAAAACGCCTTTGCCGAACTTGATTACGAGTTTGTTAACAATGAAGCAGATGCCGACCTGGTGCTCACCATTGTGGCCGCTACCCGGGCAGCGCAGCGTGCCGGCAACTTCCATACTTCCTATCTGGATGCTACCGTGTCGTTAACCGAAAAAAAATCGGGTAATGAGGTTTACAAGAAATCTTTGAGCAGCATTAAAGGAACCGCTGCCAGCTATGAACTGGGCAGCATTAAGGCGTATGAAATGGCCCGCGATAATTTCCTGGACGACCTGGTTTATGAACTGCGGTACAACAACCGGTAGGTATGGTTAGCCGGCTGCAATCCCGTCCAGCACTTCATCCCTGAGCCGGGTTACCGGCCGGGAGGCGTCTAACCAGGTAAGCCGGTAACCTTTTTTTTCCATCCGTCTGAACCAGGTCATCTGCCTTTTGGCAAACTGCCGGATAGCAATATTCAGCCGTTCAAACATGGCTTCGTAGCTCATTTCACCCAAAACGTAAAGGGTTACCCAGCGGTACTCAAGGCCATAGTACAGGAGTTGTTCCGGGGTCAGGCCGGTAGCCAACAGTTGTTCTACCTCTTCTATCAGGCCATGTTGCAAGCGGTACTCCAGCCGGTCGAGAATGCGTTGTAGCACCCGGGTACGCGGCAATTGCAGCACAAACAGGCGGGCCGGCAAGCGCTCCTGTCTCGGCTCCTGCCGTGGATTTTTCTGCTGATAGGCCGCAATTTCAACGGCCCGTACCAGCCGTTTGGTGGTAGTTAAGGTGGTGATGTTCAGTTGCTGCTTCAGGGCCTCCGGTATCATGCGCATCAACCTGGTTTTCGATTCGTCCTGCAGCGCCTGGCGTAAACTTTCATTCACCGGCACAAAAGCAAA
Organism: Cyclobacteriaceae bacterium; assembly: GCA_026989505.1. GTDB lineage: Bacteria > Bacteroidota > Bacteroidia > Cytophagales > Cyclobacteriaceae > S012-113. The sequence goes on along the minus strand of JALSJF010000183.1, from coordinate 525 downwards.
GGGGTTTCCTTCAAGGGCCGATTCTATGTACAGGCCGCTGCCACCACATACAACAGCCGGCACCCCCCTGCCCTGCAATTCGGCATATACGCGGGCAAAATCCTGCTGATAGTCTTTGATATTGTACTGATAGCCGGGGGCACAGATATCAATAAGGTGATAGGGCACGGTATGCCCGTCAATATGATATTCCGCCAGGTCTTTGCCGGTGCCGATATCCATCTGCCGGTAAACCTGCCGGGAATCGGCATTGATAATTTCGCCCTGCAAACTATGGGCTACCGCCACGGCCAGCCGGGTTTTACCCACTGCCGTAGGGCCGGTAATCACAATCAGAGGCTTCTTTTTGCCCAATGGTTTCATGGTGCAAACTTACGCCAGGAATCAGACAAACTTAGCCCGGATTATTCACGAAAATCGTGAATAATGATGTAAATCAACTGCCAAACGATTGTTTGTCAGTTAATTACATCAGGGTTAACCCTGATGAGTGCAAAATATTTTACCCTCAAATTTGGGTCATGC
>JALSJF010000182.1 GCA_026989505.1 Cyclobacteriaceae bacterium | reverse complement strand
AATACCATCCCCCCAACGGCAGCCGCAATGGGCAGGGAGGCTTTTTTTACTGTGGCCAGTTCCCCGCCCATAATCTCGCGCTTAATCTCCAGCCCCACCGTAAAAAAGAACAAGGCCATTAAGCCATCGTTAATCCAATGGTGCAAGGCGCCTTTTAGTTCAAAACCACCAAAGGAAAAGCCCATTTCCACCTCGTGCCAAAGATGATGGTAAGATGCGGAGTAAGCCGAATTGGCCCAAACCATAGCCACCACCGCTGCCACAATCAAAATTACACCGCCATACGCTTCCTGGTTGATAAAGGCAGTTATCCTGAAGAACGAAAGCGGCTTTTTCATCTGTTTATATTTCATTTTATTCATGTTGTGTCAGATTTTAATAGGTGTTCATGAACCACTACGGTAGGTTTCAACGGTCGGATGCCTGCCTTGCCGGTTGCCTACGCTAAAGCTTCAGCAACAGCGTGCATACAGGGAACCTTTGACAACCCCTGATTATTCACGAAGGTCGTGAATAATAACGTAAATTAATTGATAAATATTAGTTTACCAATTAATTACATCAGGGTAAATATAACTGCCAAAGAGATTGATCCGGAAAGAACAACCCGGCACCGGCAGGGAGGCCGCTATATTGTTACCGGGGATAGCACCGATTCAACTTTTGGGGGGCGCTTGCGCTCCAACGATAAAGTTCGTCTGGTAATCATGGCCACATCAAAACAAACGGTAATCCTGCAGGCGCTTACTGTAATGAAGGAATTGGCTATAGAGGTGAAAACTGCAGCCTTATATAAATTTGCCGATGAGGCCGCGGAACTTGAAAGCATGGGCGTAGATTTCCGCTAGGATAGCTACCCCGAAGCCGGTTTGGGCTATGCCCGGCACTTGTGTGCGTTTTACCGCCATTCAGCCTGATTGTCCTGAAAAAACCTGGCTCTGGCGGCAATCTTTTTCATGCGAAATGAAAATAGCCCCACCCAAATTGCGGGAATTTCAGCCATTTTATTTTTATTTACAGGAACGGGTGGGTGCCCCTGAATAAACTCTACAGCATGAAATATTTTTTGGCGTTATGCCTGTGGCTATGTGGCTGGACAACGACAATTTTGGCGCAAGGCAAAACCGGTGCCGAGAAACAGATCGACCAGTGGAACGATAAGGCCGCCATAGCCCACGACCGGGAAGATTTTGCAGCCGCCCGGGCTTATGCCGACTCCGCCATGGCCTATGCTACCCGGCAAGGGTACAGGTACGGGGTTGCCCAGGCTTCTTTTAACCTGTCCCAGTTGTTTTATTTCGGCCCGCAGGCTGACCTGGATTCGGTGATTTTTTACATGCAAAGATGCTATGATATAGCCCGTGCGGAAAATTTTACCGGCCTGGTGCTCGCCAGTCTGCAAAACCTCTGCACCCTGTATAACCGGCAGGGGGACCACACCCGGTCGCTCAACCTGGCTTTTGAGTTGTTAGACAAGGCGGCCGGCCTGGCGGACGATTCTTTGAGGCGTGAGAATACTTACCTTGGCTACAGCGGCATTACGCGGGTTTATATGAGCCTGGAAGACTACCCCAACGCCCTAAAATACATCAAAATAGCCAAAGAGGAAGGCCTGCCGGAACAGCACCTGGGCCGGGTGCTGGGTACCGAGGCCTACATCAATACCGAGCTTGGCAATTACCGGGAGGCCTACCAGCAGGCCCTGGCCGCCCACCCCTTGCTGGCGCAGCATATTGCCGATCCGTACGATACCATTGCTACCCTATATGTAGCCGGCCGGGCGGCCTACCACCTCAAGCTCACGGAGGAATCCCGCCACCTGCTGCTTAGGGCGCTGTCTGCCAGCCGCCAGTTGGGCGATATGTATTATATCGTTTATACGCTCAATATCCTGGGCGAAATTGCCTTAGATCAAAACCATCCCGCACAAGCCCGGGCGTATTTTGTTGAGGCGGTGGCCAAGGGACGGGCTGGCCGTATCCAGGCCGAAACAGTGAAGGCCTACCTCGGGCTGCACAAGGCTTACCGGGCCCTGGGGCAGCCGGACAAAGCCCTGGATTATCACCTGCAATATACCGCCCTCAAAGACTCGCTGTTCAACGAAACCAA
>JALSJF010000181.1 GCA_026989505.1 Cyclobacteriaceae bacterium | reverse complement strand
GCGCCCTTTGCGCCCACTTGTCGATCTTTGCGGTAAAGAGAACAGAACCGCTGAGTTCGCTAAGGCTTACGCTAAGCTCGCTAAGTTATTTGCGTTCTTTGTGTCCGCTTGGCGATCTTTGCGGTTAAAGGACCACAGCGGGAAGCTCCTGGTCAAAACGTATTCTTATCCGTTCCGTTCGGCCAGTTCCAGCCAGCGGTTCTCTTTGGCAGCCAGGGTATCCTTTAGCGCAGTCAGTTGCTGGCCCCAGGCGGCCAGTTGTTGATAATCATCCGTGGGTTGTGATAGTAGGACCATGAGCCCGGCTTTTTCCTTTTCCAACCCGGCAATTTCTTCTTCTAAGGCAGCAAACTCCCGTTTTTCATTATAGCTGAGTTTTTTTACCGTAGTTCTATGTTTCTTACCGGCCGCTTTGACCTCCTTCACAGCCGCAGGTTGCTTTGCCTCCGTTTGGCTTAGCCGGTAGTCGGTAAAATTGCCAGGGATATCGCGTATGTTCCCCTGTCCGTCAAATACAAAGAGATGGTCCACCAACCGGTCAATAAAATACCGGTCGTGTGAAACAATTACCAGGCAACCGCTAAATTTTTCTAAGTAGTCTTCCAGGGTGTTGAGGGTGATCAGGTCAAGGTCGTTGGTGGGTTCATCCAGGATAAGAAAATTAGGGTTGCCCATCAGCACTTTGAGCAATTGCAACCTGCGCTTTTCGCCACCACTAAGTTTGCCGGTGAAATCATATTGTTTGGCGGGTGGGAAATTAAACCGGGTGAGCAATTGGGTGGCAGTAACCGTGTTGCCGTTGGTAAGTTCAATTACTTCGGCAATATTTTTGATGGTATCAATCACTTTTTCTTCCGGATTGAAGGCCAGGGACTCCTGGGTATAGTGGCCGAAAACCACGGTTTCTCCTTTGTTTATTTCACCACTGTCGGTCGGCAGGGCGTTAAGGATGAGTTTCAACAAGGTGGTTTTACCCGAACCATTAGGCCCGATAATACCAATGCGGTCGCCTTTTTTAAACGTATAGGAGAAATCCTTAATCAGGGTTTGGTTACCAAACGATTTATGTAAGTGGCTGATTTCCAGTATTTTTTTTCCAAGACGACTGCCTTTAAGGGTAATGTTGAGTGTTTCGTTGGTATCTCTGCTTTTGGCAATTTTTTCCAGTTCACCAAGGGCCTCCACCCGGTATTTGGCTTTGGTGCCCCGTGCTTTTGGCTGCCTGCGCACCCAGTCGAGTTCTCTACGCAGCAAGTTATTGGCTTTGGCCATTACCCTGTCCTCATGTTGTGTACGCGCCATTTTCTGCTCCAGAAAATAACTGTAGGAACCTTTGTAACGGTAAATCCGGCCACGGTCAAGTTCCAGGATGTCGTTGGTTACTGCTTCCAGAAAGTAGCGGTCGTGGGTGACCAGCAGCAGGCTCATTTTTTGTTGGGCCAGGTAATGCTCTAACCATTCAATGACGGTAAGATCGAGGTGGTTGGTAGGTTCATCAAGCAAGAGCAGGTCAGGCTGTTCTATCAGCAGCCTGGCCAGGGCCACCCTTTTCTGTTGGCCGCCAGAGAGGGTGCCGGTTGGGGCTGTGAGGTCGTGAATGCCCAGCTTGCCCAATATTTGTTTGGCCTGCGCTTCAAAATCCCAGGCCTGCAACTGTTCCATTCTGGCCAGCAGGTGGTCAATCCCCTTGCCGGTGTCAAGGGCGTAAGCATATTCCCTGACGGTACGTGAAACTTCATCATCACCCGCCAGAACATAATCAAGAATAGCGCGGTGCCCGGTTATGGCCGGCTCCTGGGGCAGAAAGCGTACTTTTATCTGGTTGTTGAAATTAAAACTACCACTGTCGGCTGTTTCTTTACCCATGAGGATGTTAAAGAGGGTGGACTTGCCGGCCCCGTTTACCCCCACGATAGCCGTTTTTTGCCCCTGGTTGAGGCCAAAACTTACACCCTCAAACAAGGGCTTGTCAGCAAAGCGTTTACTCAGGTTCTCAACAGACAGGTAATTCATCCGGCAAAGCTATGGTTTTTCTGCCTATGTCGCCTACCTGCGCGTCATTATGGGTGGTGGCCGCAAAAGTTGATGTTATAACATTTTGTTTAAAAGTTTGCCG
>JALSJF010000180.1 GCA_026989505.1 Cyclobacteriaceae bacterium | reverse complement strand
GGCATCAGGGCTTCTTTTCATGATATGGCGGCCCAGGCGTATTTTGGCGAGCGGGAGCTCGAACTGGTTGAAATAAGGGATTTCCGCGCCTTGGCCGAGGCCACGGCCAAAGGCCAGGTTGATTACGGGGTGATGGCCATAGAAAACACCATTGGCGGCAGTATTTTGCCCAACTATGGGTTTATCGAAGAGTTTGACCTGCATATCCTGGGGGAAGAATACCTGCGCATCTCCATGCAATTAATGGCCTTGCCGGGTACCAGGCTGGAAGATATAACCGAAGTTATTTCCCATCCTATGGCTTTGCGGCAGTCGATGTTATTCCTGCGGGACCATCCGCACTGGAAAGTTTCGGAAGTGGACGACACAGCCGCAAGTGCCAAAAAAATCAAAGAAAACAACCTGCAGGGCGTAGCCGCTATTGCCGGCAAACTGGCGGCCTCGGCTTATGGCCTGGAGATTATCGCCCCCGATATTGAAACCAACAAGCGCAATTACACACGCTTTCTGGTGGTGGCCGGTAAGGATGAAAACCATGTCAGCGAAAGCAATAAGGCCTCGGTAAGGCTCATCCTGCCGCATGCCCCGGGGGCGCTTTACCATGCCTTGCAGGTATTGGATGAAGTGGACATCAACCTCACCAAAATTCAATCGGTACCCATTTTGGGCAAACCGTATGAATATGCCATCCATTTTGATATTGAGTATAATGATTATGTAGTATATAAAATTGCTATGGAAAAACTAAAGGGTATCACCATCGAAACCAAAGTGATGGGGGTTTATAAACGCGGTTTATCACCGGTAAGGGTATGATTAAGATTGCAGACCGTTTACAACAGGTAGAAGAGTATTACTTTTCCAAAAAACTGGAAGAGATCCGGCAGATGAAATCGCGTGGGCAGAAGGTGCTTAACCTGGGCATTGGCTCCCCCGACCTGCCCCCGGCCGAAGGGGTAGTGGACGAACTGGTGGCCTCGGCCCGCAACCACCACCATCATGCGTACCAGGCATATCGCTCATCGGCCGAATTGCGCGAATCTATGAGCCGCTTTTATTTCAATACTTTTGGGGTAACCCTCAACCCCGGCCAAGAGATTTTGCCGCTTTTGGGTTCCAAAGAGGGGGTAATGCACATCTCTATGGCCTTTTTAAACCCCGGGGATACGGTGTTAGTGCCCAATCCCGGCTACCCTGCTTATGCCGCCATTGCCCGGTTGCTGGGCGCTAAGGTGGTGGCGTACAACCTCACCGAGGCCAACTACTGGCAGCCCGATTTTGCCGAACTGGAACAACTTGATTTAACCAGGGTAAAAATGATGTGGGTGAACTACCCGCACATGCCTACCGGCACCCCGGCTACGGCTGAACTGTTTCATGACCTGGTGGCCTTTGCCAAAACCCATGAAATTTTGCTGTGCAATGATAACCCCTACAGCCAGGTATTAAATAACAAACCGGTTTCCATCCTCAAATCCGACCCCGACCTGTCGCATACCCTTGAACTTAACTCCTTGAGTAAATCGTTTAATATGGCCGGCTGGCGGGTAGGTATGGTGCTGGGGCATAAGAATTATATTGATGCCATTTTGCAGGCCAAAAGCAATGTTGATTCGGGGATGTTCCTTCCCATTCAGCATGCTGCGGCCCATGCCCTGCAGCTTAGCCAGGCGTGGCACGAAGAACGCAACGAAATATATGAGGCCAGGCGGGAGCAGGCTACGGCCATCCTGGAGCAGATTGGCTGTACCATTGCCCCCAACCAGGTAGGCATGTTTGTTTGGGCTAAAGTGCCGGATTCAGTTAACGATACACATGAATTAATTGATGACTTACTGCATAATGCCCATGTTTTTATCACCCCGGGCGAGGTGTTTGGCACCAATGGCCAACGGTTTATCAGGTTATCTTTGTGTTCGGCTGAAAAAGTATTTGCCGAGGCACTTTCACGGATAAAATTATGGCAGCAGAAGAAATTACAATTGGCGTAGTCGGCCTTGGGCTGATGGGGGGCTCTGCCGCCCTGAAACTCCGCCAGGCGGGGTTTGCCACCAGGATTGTTGGCCATGATGTAAACCCGCAACATGGGCAGGAGGCTTTGCGGTTGGGAATAATTGATGAGCAGGTCAGCCTGGCCGGGTTATGTAGGCAGGCCGATTTAATTATCCTGGCCATACCGGTAAACAAGGCTTTGCAGGTGTTACCGGAAATTATGGAACAGGTACCTGCCGGAACCGTGGTGCTGGACCTCGGCTCTACCAAAGAAAAGATCTGTGCCCTGGCCGCTACCCTGCCCAACCGGCAACAGTTTGTGGCCTGCCACCCGATTGCCGGTACCGAAAACACCGGCCCTGCGGCTGCTTTCCCGGAACTTTTCAAGGATAAGGTAAACATTATCTGCGATGCCGAAGCCTCTGCCCCGCAAGCGGTTAAACGGGCCACCGCTATGGCCCGCGCCCTGGGTATGCGCACCCGGTTTATGAACAGCCGGGAGCACGACCGCCATATCGCTTTTGTGTCGCACATGTCGCATATCAGCTCGTTTGTGCTGGGCCAGACCGTACTGGAAGTGGAACAGGATGAAGACAATATTTTTGACATGGCCGGCAGTGGCTTTGCCAGCACGGTACGCCTGGCCAAAAGCTCCCCCGAAATGTGGGCGCCTATTTTTACCGAGAATGCCACCAACATTTTAAGGGTGCTCGAGCGATATATCAATAACCTCAACAAGTTTAAAAAGATGATTGCCGAGGCAGACGAAGCCGGCCTGAAGCATACCATGCAAGAGATCAACCTCATCAGGAAAGTGTTGGAAGCCCGGAAACAGGAAACAGAAACCTGAGGACGGTAGCCCGCAGGAACCAATAACCAATAACTAAACACGTATAACCAATAACAAATAACCAATAATCAACAAGAAGAATGAACTTAGATTTTACCATAGAACCCATGTCGGCCTGGGCGCCCCAAAGCGACCTGCCATTACTCATAGCCGGCCCTTGCAGTGCCGAGTCGGAAGAGCAGGTGCTGGAAACAGCCCGGCTGATTGAAAAAGACCACAGGGCCATGGTGTACCGGGCCGGCTTGTGGAAGCCCCGCACCCGCCCGGGTACTTTTGAAGGTGTGGGCTACAAGGGGCTTGCCTGGTTGCAAAAAGTAAAGGAAAATACCCGCCTGCTTACGGCTACCGAGGTAGCCCGGGGCGAGCATGTGAAGCTGGCCATTGATGCCGGGGTGGATATCCTGTGGATAGGCGCCCGCACCACGGTGAACCCTTTCTCGGTACAGGAAATTGCCGATGCCCTGCGCGGTCATGATGTGCCGGTGCTGGTGAAAAACCCGATTAACCCCGATTTGCAATTATGGATAGGGGCTCTGGAGCGTATTAACCAGGCAGGAATAACCAAGCTGGCTGCCATTCACCGGGGCTTTTCACCGGTAAGCGGTTCCAAATACCGCAACGACCCCGTTTGGAAACTGCCCATAGAACTTAAACGGCTGATCCCCGAACTGCCCGTAATCTGTGACCCCAGCCATATAGGCGGGGCCCGCGATTTGATCGAACCCATCGGCCAAAAGGCCTTTGACCTGCAAATGGCCGGGCTAATGATTGAAACACACGTGAACCCCGAGGTGGCCCTGAGTGATGCCAAACAACAGGTAACCCCGGCACGGCTCACCGGTATCCTCGATGAAATTGTCTGGCGCCATGCCGAAGCCGCCAATAAAGAATTTGCCCATGGCCTTGAATCGTTGCGGGGCGAGATAGATGAACTCGACAGCCAGTTAATTGATGTGCTGGCGGCCAGGATGAACCTGGTGGATGAAATTGCCGAATTAAAAAAACGCAATGACGTAACCATCCTGCAGGTAAGCCGCTACCAGGAAATGCTGGAAAACAGGTTGCAAAGGGCTGCACAAAAAGGCATGAGCCCGGAATTTATCAAACTTATTTTTGAACAAATTCACCAGAATTCGATTAAACGGCAGGAGCATATTATGAATGCCGCTAAAGTTTAACCCGGCTTATTTACGAGAAAGGCCGGTACCGACCGGAACCGGCAACTGGCGGCCAGCATGGGTATTCGTGGTGTCCCTGCCGTGGTACTCTATAAAAACGGCCAACAGGTATGGCCGCAACCGGGGGTGATGCCGGTTCACTTGCTTACACAGCAAGCGGGGGTTTTCTACACTAAACACCTACTACCTTTTTGCCCCCGGAGCTGAGGATAAGCTTCCTGATGATATCCACCGGTATAATCGACAACGCCATGGCTATCACATACAACCACTCCATGGGCTCCAGGGCAATGGTGCGCAGTACCGGGCCACCCAGGTAGGTAAAAACTATCTGTAAAATGATAATCAGGGCGATAATCTGGATGAACCAGGAATTATGACTGATGTTGTCCAGCAGGTTGAGCTTTTCCGTGCGGGCATTAAAGCTGTTAAACACAATCATAAAGATGAACAGGTTGAAAAAGGCCGAGAGAAAAACCACTTCATCCGGCTGGCCGTTGCGGGTAAATAGTTCTTTAAAGGGGGGGGAAGTCAGGAAAAAGATCGACACCGCGGTAATATAAATCCCCCCGGTCAGGATAGAGGAGGTCATATACTTCGACAAGATATTTTCATCCCTCCTGATCGGCCGGTCTTTCATAAACCGCTCTAAGGCCGGCTCCCCGCCAAAGGCAATGGCCGCCAGCGTATCCATGATGATATTGATCCATAAAATCTGGATGATCGTCAGCGGAAGGTCAACCCCGAAGAACGGGCCCAGGAAAGCGGTAAGCACGGCTGCCAGGTTTACCGTTAGCTGGAAAATAATAAACTTCCTGATGGATTTGAAAATGGTACGGCCATAGCGTACGGCATTGGTAATTGACGAGAAATTATCATCGAGGATCACAATATCCCCGGCTTCTTTGGCCACTTCGGAGCCACTGCCCATAGCAAAGCCCACATCCGACTGTTTCAGGGCGGCCGAGTCGTTTACGCCATCACCGGTCATGCCCACTACGCGGCCTTCGCTTTTGGCGATGCGTACCAAACGGCTTTTGTCGGTAGGCAGGGCGCGGGCCACAATCTTCAGGCGTGGGAGGATTTCTTTTATCTTATCATCGGAATACGAGTTAAGTACATCCGAAGTAAGGATAAGGTCTGCCTCATCTTCAATTAAGCCAATTTCACGGCCAATGGATTCGGCCGTGCCCTTGCGGTCACCGGTAATCATCACTACCTGAATGCCGGCCGCCATGGCATTTTTTACAGCCGTGTAGGATTCTTCACGGATTTCATCACGGATACCCACGATACCGATCAGGTTGAGGTTTTCCGGCAGGTGTTTGTCTTCGGCAATATGTTCGTGGGTGTAGCAAATGGCAATCAGCCGTACGCCCTGAATGGCCAGCTTGTCGGAAATAGCCAGCAGGTCATCGGCATGGGTCAACTTTTGCAGGTTGCCTTCCTCATCAACATAGTTTACACAGTTTTTAAGGTTGATTTCAACGGCCCCTTTAACAAAGGTAAGTTGCCCGGTACCAAAGAGTTCGGTCACTTCATGGTTGCCTTTCACTTCTGTGGCGGAGAATTTCCTGGCGCTGTCAAAACGGATGGAATTCACCGGCTCCAGGTCGTTTTCTATTTGCCGGTCGTGGGTGTCAATGAAACTCACCAGGGCACGTTCGGAGATGTTGCCGCCAATGGCTTCCCCGTCCGGGGTGATTACACAATAGGTGTTGCCGAGGATGGCACAGCGTAACATTTTCTGGTATTTGCCGGGTATTTCACCATAGTCGTCAAATTTGTGTGTGCCGCCATTCATGATAAACTGTGGTTCAAGCTTACCGGTGGTAATGGTGCCGGTTTTATCAGAAAACAAAATATCCAGGCTGCCGGCCGTTTCAATACCCAGCAGTTTGCGTACCAGCACTTTTTCGGCCAGCATTTTCCGCATATTCAACGACAGCACAATGGCTATCATCATCGGCAGGCCTTCCGGTACGGCCGCCACAATAATGATGATGGCCAGGACGATGGCATTCAGCAGGTCTTCGGTAAACAGCGGCAGGTTAGCAAAATATTGGCCCATCAACTCCGGATTGAAATTATTTTCAAGCAAAATCTGCTTGAACATAAAAGAAACGGCAATCAACACAGAACCGATATAACCGAATTTGCTGATTAGTTTGGCCAGCCCTTCGAGCTTTAACTGTAATGGCGACAGGCGCTCGCTGGAGATAGACAGCTCTTTGGTAAGTTGCCCGTAAAAGGAATGGTCGCCTACGGTATCCACCAGCATCACGGCCTCCCCGTCATCTACCACCGACCCCCGGAAAAGGTAGTGGGGGTCATTAAAATCATTTGCCTCCAGTTTATAATCTTCGCTGGCGGCACTTTTGGTAATTTCTTCCGACTCCCCGGTTAAGGAAGCCTGGTTAACTTTTAATTCCCCGTGAATCACTACTCCGTCTGCCGGTATTTTATCGCCCGATTGCAGCAGCACATAATCCCCTTTAACTATTTCATTAATCAGTATCTCGCTGATTTTACCGTCACGAAAGACATTGCAGATTATTTTGGAGGCCTCTTCCTGTAGTTTTTGAAAAGAATTTTCGTTTTTAAACTCCGAGAGGGTGGAAACCATTACCGCCAGTAATACCGCAACGGCAATGGCCAGGGCTTCATACCATTCCGATTGGTCGAAGGCCGACAGTACCAGAATAATCACCAGGGCGACAATCAGGATGATGATAATCGGGTTTTTGAAATTTTCTTTTAGTTTATGCCAGAAACTTTCCCCTTTAATCAGGGATAAATCGTTGGTGCCATGTAATTCCCGTGATTTTTCTACCTCGGAGGAGGAAAGTCCGGTATAAGTGTACTTCATATTAAGCCAATTCTAGTGCCGCCAAAAGGTTAGCATGAATATAGAACGAAAATAACAGTATTCCCAATAATATTAATTTATTAAGAAGAAATTTTACTATTGTCTGCCAGCCAGTTTCATAACGGCAGCTAAAAATAACAAATAAATTAATGTTGCGAAACTAAATGGCTCCAATTCCGGCTATTTTTCTTGCTGCAGGAACCACGCTATGGTGGCTGCCAGGCCTGCTTTAAAACCTACCTTGGGAGCATAACCCAATAAATCTTGTGCCAGCGAAATATCGGCCAGCGAATGTTTAACGTCCCCCGGGCGTTCCGGCCCGTACAGTACCTCAATGGCAGGAATAGCCGGATCATGTTTTGCCAGCAGTTCTTTTAAATGGGCCACCAGTTCATTCAGGGTGGCACTTTCGCCAACGGCCACATTATATACCCTGTTTACGGCTTCTTTATTGGTGGTTACGGCAGCTAATTGATTAATCTGCAGCACATTATCAATATAGGTAAAATCGCGGGAATGCCGGCCATCGCCATTGATTACCGGGGATTTCCCGCGCAGCAGTTGGCGGATAAATTTGGGGATAACGGCCGCATAGGCACCTTCGGGGTCTTGTCTGCGGCCAAAAACATTGAAATACCTTAAACCAATGGTATCCAGGCCATAGGTTTTATGGAAAACACCGGCATACAGCTCGTTAACATATTTGGTAACCGCATAGGGCGACAGCGGCTTACCGGTTTTGTCTTCTACCTTGGGCAGGCCGGGGTGGTCGCCATAGGTGGAAGAACTGGCGGCATAAACAAACCGCTTTACCCCTGCATCACGGCTGGCAACCAGCATATTAAGGAAGCCATCGATATTTACCTGGTTGGTGGTGATGGGGTCGTTGATAGAGCGGGGTACCGAGCCCAGGGCCGCCTGATGTAAAACGATGGCTATTTTCTCCGTAGCCTTTTTGCAGGTTTCCAGATTGCGGATATCGCCTTCAATAAGGTTAAATTGCGGATGTGAAAGGAAAGGGGCGATGTTCTCCCGCTTGCCGGTGGCAAAGTTATCCAGGCATACCACCTGGTTATTTTGGGCCAGCAGCACTTCAATAAGGTTAGCGCCTATAAACCCGGCCCCTCCGGTGACCAATACCTTACTGTTCGTTAATGTTGTTGCGGGCATATGTTATGGCGGAAGATATTGTTGCCTGCCACAAAGTAAGTAAACTTACCGGTTAAATAGATTTAACCCCCCGGATGTTTTTCTGATTTTACTGCTTGCCCCGCCAGCCAAAGCACGGGGTAACCTGAAAATACGGCTGCAGGATTTACCCGCACCCTAAAAACCGCTTCGGGTCCAGGTCGGGTAAGCCGCCAAAATCTTTTTCTTTCGCTTTGCCGGCCTGTTTAGGGGGGCGTTGTGGCGCCTGGGGCTCTTTCTTTTCGGGTTTGCCGGTCTTTTTTTTCATAGCCGTGATTATGTAGTAAGAAGAAGGCAATTTTTTGCCCAAATAAGTTTATCTTCACTCAAAAATAAGGCAAAACCCATGAAGTATATTTTTTCAGCCCTGCTGGCCCTGGGGGCCCTGGCTTGCAGCCAGCAAGACAAAGGTCAGCATGAGGAAGCTGTTTTAACAGACACCAATGCCGTAACCATAGCTTTTGGCTCTTGTGCCCACACCTACGATTCGTTACCGGTTTTCACGGCCGTAGCCGCACATCAGCCGGCTTTGTGGGTGTGGCTGGGGGATATTATGTATGGCGATTCACATGATATGGGCGTGCTGGCGGAAAAATACCGGCTGCAGAAGGAGAAACCGGAATACCGGGCGCTCAGGTCAACGGCCAAAGTTATCGGCATTTGGGATGACCATGATTATGGTGTTAACGATGGCGGCAAGTATTACACCATGAAAGACGAAAGCAAGGAGCTTTTGCTCGATTTTCTTGACGTGCCTGCCGATGACCCGGTGCGGGGGCATCAGGGGGTATATTCCGCCCACGATTATCCGTTTGGTGATCATCTGCTCAAAGTTATTTTGCTTGACACCCGTTATTTCCGGGATACCCTGGCGCCTGACCTCGGCAGTACCAACCGCTACCTGCCCAACGAAGAGGGCGATATCCTCGGTGAAGAGCAATGGCAATGGCTGGCCAACGAGTTAAAAACCAGCAAAGCCGATTTTCACCTCATTGGTAGTGGTATTCAGGTAATTGCCGAAGAACAGGGGTATGAGAAATGGGCTAATTTCCCCCGGGCCCGGCAGCGGCTGTTTGCCCTGCTGGCGGAGACAAAACCAAAACCCGTACTGTTCATCAGTGGCGACCGCCATATTGCCGAAGTCTCAAAAATTACGATTCCGGGGCTTGATTACCCCCTCTACGATTTTACTTCCAGCGGCCTGACCCATACCTGGGGCATGGCCTGGGGAGAGCCCAACCGGTACCGGGTTGACAGCCTGATCATCAACAAAAATTTTGGTTTAATCCGCCTTGCTATGCAGTCGGGGCGGCCACAGGTGACGTTGGAAGTGCGGGGCGAGAACGATGAACTGTTGCAGCAAACACGGATAGCCTATTAGCCCGGATAAGGGATACTAAACCATGGGTATGCCAGAGGGGTGGTATATCAACAATTATTCACGAAAATTGTGAATAATCCGGGCTAACAGGATTTCGTTTATTTTTGTAGCCTATGCGTAACAGGTTATTGGCCATCTTGGTTTTTATGGGTACTTATAGCTATGGCCAGGTTACCGATCTGCCCCTGGAAACATACGCGTACGACACCAATTATATTGTTAACTACGGGAATTTGCTGGCTGTCAGGGTTGTGGCCCCGCGCAGGTTGTATGATTTCCGGCTGAAAAACCGTCAGACGGGAGACCTGATCAAGTACCGGCCAAATTTGCAAACCGCCTTTGGTTTGGGCTTTACTTACCGCTGGCTGGCGTTGGATGTGGTTTTTAATCCGAAGTGGAACAAAAAAAAGACCGCCAAATACGGGGAAACCAGGGAGTTTAACCTTAAAGGTACCTTGTATTTAAAAAAGTATATGCTTGATGTATTGCTTAGTTCCTATAAAGGGATGCATATGGCCAATGCCCGTGATTTTAACCTGTTGTGGGACAGCCAATACCCTTACCGGCCGGATATCCGCAGCAGTAATTTTGCCCTTAGTTTTACGATTCCTTCTAACTATAAAAAGTATTCGCCTAAAACCACTATTCAATTGGATGGCAAGATGAAGAAAAGTGCCGGTTCGGTTATGTATATCTCTACTTTGTATGCGTATTCGCTAAAAGCCGATTCTACCATTGTGCCCGCGGGGCTTGCAGCATCTTTTTCACCTTATGCGGCCATTACCAAAATGAATATGTTGCATTTGCAGCAATCGGTGGGTTATGCCTATACCTTTATTCACCAGAATTTCTTCCTCACCTTGTCGGCTTTCCCGGGCGTGTCGTTAGCAATGGGCACGGTGCGGTCGGATGCCGGCAAGTACAATCCGGTTAACCTTAACTTTATCCTGAGTTCGAAAAACAGTTTGGGCTACAATACCAGGCGGTGGTATGCGGGCATGTACTTTATCTACCGTTACCAAAACGATAAGCTAACCGATGACCTGGCGTTAAACTACAACCTCGGTGAATGGCGCCTGTTTATTGCTTACCGCCTGCATGCCCCCTACATCCTGCACGCAGTGATTCCCAAATAAAAAGGCTACCGTAGTAGTACTACCGTAGCCTGTATAGCGCCTATTATCAAAGGGCTAGGCTTAGCCGTTCATAGACACCAGGAACTCGGCATTATTGCGTGTGCCCTTCATCTTATCGAGCAGGAACTGCATGGCTTCCTGCGAGTTCATGTCGGCCATAAATTTGCGCAGGATCCAGATGCGCTGTAGTTCTTCCTTGTCCATCAGCAGGTCTTCCCTGCGGGTACCGGAGGCAATCACATCAATAGAAGGATAGATACGTTTGTTGGAAAGCTTTCTGTCGAGTTGCAGCTCCATATTACCGGTGCCTTTAAACTCTTCAAAAATAACCTCATCCATTTTCGAGCCGGTTTCAATCAGGGCTGTAGCCAGGATGGTCAGCGAGCCACCGTTTTCAACATTACGGGCAGCGCCAAAGAACCTTTTAGGCTTGTGCAGCGCGTTGGCATCTACCCCGCCCGATAAAATTTTACCTGATGACGGCACTACCGTATTATGTGCCCGGGCAAGGCGGGTGATGGAGTCGAGCAGGATAACCACATCGTGGCCGCACTCTACCATACGTTTGGCTTTTTCGAGAATGATGTTAGCCACTTTCACATGGCGTTCGGCTTGCTCATCAAAGGTAGAAGACACTACCTCGGCTTTTACGCTGCGGGCCATGTCGGTAACTTCTTCGGGGCGTTCGTCAATCAGCAGGATGATCAGGTAAACTTCCGGGTGGTTCTCGGCAATGGCATTGGCAATTTCTTTCAGCAAAACGGTTTTACCGGTTTTCGGTTGGGCAACAATCATCCCCCGCTGGCCTTTGCCTATGGGGCAAAACATGTCGAGGATGCGGGTAGAATAGCTGGTAGCTTTGCCGCTCAGGTTAAGGCGTTCTTCCGGGAACAGGGGGGTCAGGTACTGAAACGGTATCCTGTCCCTGATTTCATCGGTGGTTTTGCCGTTGACGGTATCTACTTTTAACAAGGCAAAGTACTTCTCGCCCTCTTTTGGCGGCCGGATGTCGCCTTTGATGGTGTCTCCGGTTTTGAGGCCAAAAAGTTTGATCTGTGATGGCGACACATAAATATCATCGGGGCTGGCCAGGTAGTTATAATCTGACGAGCGCAGGAAGCCATAGCCATCCTGCATCATTTCCAGTACGCCTTCGCTTTTAATTACGCCCTCAAACTCACGGATGGTAGCCTGTACCTTTTTGCGCTGTTCGTAGCGTTCTTGTTTTTCTTTTCTGCGGGCTTCTTCCTCGGGCGATAGCGTTCTTTCGTGCCTGCGAGCCCCCCTTTCCCTGTCGGGCTGTTCTTCTTTCTCTTTTACGGCAGGCTCCGCAGCCGCATTTGGTTCATGCTTCTCCCGGGCAGGTTTTGCCTCGGCTTTGCTGTCATCCTTGGCTTTACGCTGGCCCCTGCCACCACGCTTCGGTTTCTTCTCTTCGGCTTCTTTGGCCGGGGCGTCAAAGGCCGTGGCTGCGGTGTCTAATTCAAGGTCAAAGGATTCCAATAGCTCATCGGCTGATTTTTGCAAATCGTCAAGCGAACTTTGGGGGGTTGTTTTTTTGGCAGCGTCTTTTTTAACATTTTCCCTTTTCGGGCGCCTGGGTTTTTCTTCTACGGCCTTTTTTGCCGGCAGGTCTTTTTCGGGAGTGCTGGCCTGCGTATCGAGAATGGCATAGATTAGTTCTTGTTTCGCCAGCTTTTTGTAGTTTTTTACGCCCAGTTGCTCTGCAATCTTCTTTAAATCAGAGAGAAGTTGCAGGTTTAGCTCTTCAATATTGTACATAAATAATTAAATTGTTTTCCCGGATCGGGGTTTAATAGATTAACATTTTATTGTTTAACCAGTTATTGGTATAGAATTTTTTTGCTCAGTAAGTAATAGAGGTAAATTCTGTGAACTGAAAACACCACATGAGGTGGCATCCGGTGCAAGTATAGGGGTTGTTGCAGTATTATTCAAGTTTTAAGTGGTTTTTATCACCGCAGGAACGAAGACCGGCTTTCGAACACCACTATTTGCTGGATTAAACAGGCATAATGAATTTTACCGGTTAACTTAATGCCGGAATAGCCTCCTTTTTACCAATGCCTCAGAACAGTATCTGATTGATCAGTGAAACGGTGAATATACTCAGCAAAAACCAGCCGATGAACCCTTGTAGAATGCACACATAACGGGCCACCCCGGTAGTGGGGATAGTGCCAAATCCCAGGGTAACAAAACTGTTTAAACTCAGGGTAATGGCATTTATCAAACTGATGCCGAAGCCAACGATCAGGGTTAAAAAAGGCTTAAAATACCCCTTTTCATTCGAATTGATAAAATCTTTAAAATCAGTTAGCAACCTCTTTTTAGAGGAGACATCCCATTCCGAAGGAAAGAAAACATAGAAGACGGCAAAGACTAGGATAACATAAATAGAAATGACAATAGACAAGGCCGGATCGGTGCCATGGTTGGTATAAAACTTAAGTAGTTTTGCCAGTTGCCAGCGGAAATAATGCTTAAAACCGCCATGGGTGCGGTAGAGGTAACCCAACCGGTTCAGGTAGAGCTCTTTAATTTGAATATAGGCCTGATTGGCCGACTCAATATCGCCTGTTGACTTATACCCCAGAAAAAGGATTTCATAGCTCTGTACCAGTTTGTCGAAGTTGGTTTTATCGGCTAACTCTTCATCAGTTTTACCGGCATAAAGTTCACAGTAAAAGCAGGTAGCCCCGTCCGGGCTTTCTTCACTATAAAGGTTTTGGTAAACCACAAACCCTTGCTTAAATTGCCGGAAGGGGATATATTTATTGAATTCCGGGAATGTCATGTCGTGGAAATCAACAGCATAATGAAACACGTTGTCGGCCATTTCCAGTCGGTTGTTTACGCGGCTATCGGCAAATAAAACCGGGGCCTCTACGGTGTTGTTAATAAACACCAGCCTGTCGCCATGAAAATCGTACGTGTGGCGCAGGGTATCCTTGCTAAGAAATTCGTTCTTCCGGATACGAAACTCTTTGGCCGCCTCATCAAGTAAAAGCACTTCGTTTTTTACCAGGTTATTGCCCATGCCGGTCATGTTCGCCTGGTTTTTTTCAAAACGCAAATATTTCAGCTCGCTGCTGAAAACCCCGATATTTTGGTAAAAGGCATTGTTGGCTAACCGCAATTCCCCGGTTACCTTGGTTTTAAAAACCGACAACGAACCACTGGCAGGGTTGGGGTTGCTGAGGTGTAGCAGGTGCAGGTGCTTAAAAGTTGAATTGAGCACCCTCACGCCATCGGCCTGACTGTTGCTTATGCTAAGGGAGACAGCCCCGATATTGGTAATAGACAAGGTTTTTATTTGGCAGTTGGTAAACGTAATATCCTTCATTTTAAGGTTAGACAAGCCTTTGCCAATGATAGTACAATTACGGAAGGCCAGGCTTTTATTCAGCACCAGCATGCCGGAGTCGATCTGGGCATTGGGGTAAAGCCGGTCGATTTTTCGCAAAGAAAAGCTGCCCAGACTAATGGTTTTGCCGGTAAAGGTGAGTAGTTGGTCAGGGCTGTTGATCAGGCTGTCGAGGATATTCTCCAGGCGGATAACAACCGGCTTGCCCTGGTTTAAGCCCTGGGCCGGCAAATTATTACCGGTAGCCACGAAAGTGCTGATCAACAACAAGCTAAGAAAGAGTTTTGCAGGATTCATTTTTTGGGCCATAGTTGCCAGCATGAAAATATGGAAAATTGGGCAGAAATTGAAGCGTCAGGGGATAAAAGCTGCTGATAAACCACTTTTTCGGGGTTTTGGG
>JALSJF010000179.1 GCA_026989505.1 Cyclobacteriaceae bacterium | reverse complement strand
GCGCCCCCTGGTTACCACCAAAAGCATTAACCAAAGCAGGATAGTGCGCTTCATAAAAGCTTATACCCGGTAGCCACAATAAGGCCGTAAGGGCAATACCTGTTTCCAGTAAACCATAAGCGGCCAATGGCCGTTTTAAACGCCCGGCAGCATTGCCAATCACCCAGCCACCAAGGCCAATACCCAGAAAAAAAGCGGCTAAGGTTGCCGCAGTAGCATAGGCTGCATTGCCAAAAACAAGCCCCAGCCGGTAAAGCCAGACTACCTGTAAAAGCAGGCCGGTGATACCGGACAAAAAATATAAACCAAGCAAAAAATATAAACGCCCGCCACTTATACCCCGGGCTTTATGCTGCTGATCGGTCATTGCTGCCAACTATTATTAATTTCAGCCTAAATGTAGCGATTAGAAATAATAAAGGGGGAAAAATCCCCCTTTATTATAAAATCAACATACTCAACCAAACCAGCATTAAGGATTCTCATCAAGACAACCTACATAGTTAGGGTTGTTGGCTTCTGACTCGGGTACCGGAAAGGTAACCGTAGAACCATATTCCCCGCCTTTAAAATAAGGTCCCCAGGGGAAAACATTTTCCTTGGCTTCACCATATACCCTGATTAACCTGCGCAGGTCACCATGGCGATGACCGGTGCTGTATAACCAGAAAGCCCGCTCATCAAAATGGTACTTGCGCAACTGTGCTACGGTCATGCCACTTAAATCTACCGGGGATAACCCCACAGTTGCCCGCAGGGCATCGTGAATGCTGGCAACAGCCGCATTGTCACCTGCCTGGGCCGCTGCTTCCGCCTCAATCAGGCGGGCTTCCAGGCCCGAAGCCAGCAATACCGGGGCGCTGGGCGAGGTGTATTTAAGCTGATTGTAGTATAAGGTTATATCATCCTGGCCAAAATCGGTGCCGCCATTCCAGGGGGTGCGCGGGTCCATGGCGCTGCGGTACATCAGGCCGTTACCTCCCTTGCCATCGGCAATGGAGTACTGCCTGCGCACGGTAGTCATGGTGTAAATACCATTTTCCTGCCTGCGGCTATTGTCAGAATGCTCAATATAATATTCAAAGTCATCCGGCACCGAGGCTACTTCTGCCGCTGCCCCGCTAATGTTGCCTAAGCCAAGCATAGCCCGGCCTTTGCCTACCCGGGCCAGATACTCCAGGTTATTGTTGCCGGCCAGGCCGGCACTGGCAATAGCTCTATCAAACCAGGCAACGGCTTCTGTGTACATGGCATCCGAAGTAAGGGGTTCACCATAGATGATCTCCCCATCAGCCGTAGCCTTTGAAAAAGGTACCCCGGCACAAAAGGTTTCGGCAAACATCACATACACATAACCGGCAATGCTTTCCATTTCACTTTCTACGTCAGGCACTCCGCCAAACGACTGGGCCAAATCAACTGTGGCTTCAGCCGCGGCACGGGCACGGTGCAGGTTACCATAAATACGGTTCATGGTACCGTTTACATTTTGCAGCAGACGGGTATCGCCCTCCCTGCGGGTAGGGAAAGTGCCGGAATAATCATACTCATCCGACATCAGGCCACTCATTACAATCAAACCGGCTGTTGCCCCGTGTCCAGCCGATGAACCACTCATGGCAACGGCAAAATCACCGAGGGACCCTGCCTTCAGGGTTTGAATACCTGCCTCACTGTTTAACGATTCAGGCGTAACGATATCCGGGTCAACCACACTTAGCAGGTTATCGCAGGAAGTTGTGCCGAACATCAGAAAAACCATCACAACCATGGTCAACCATGTGCTGTTCCTATGTCCCTTTTGGAAATTATATATATTTTTCATTTTTCTTCTCTTCTAAAATTAAAGTTTGCTTATTAAAAAGATAGGTTCAAACGCGCTTTCCACATACGTACGGGTGGCTGACTGAGAAACTCCTGGGTAACAAAATTTCGCTGACCCGCAGCATTGATCTCAGGGTCTAACCCCGAGTACTTGGTCCATAGCCCCAGATTCTGCCCTGAGAGAGTAAGACTCATACGTGAAAACGTTGATCCCAGCCAGGTTGAGGGCGCATTGAATGTCAACGACAATTCACGTAACCTCCAGAAAGAAGCATCTTCCACATAGCCGGCATTGGTGTAGATATCAATACCAT
>JALSJF010000178.1 GCA_026989505.1 Cyclobacteriaceae bacterium | reverse complement strand
AGTAAGCCTGTTAGCGGGCGGTTGTCCCGCGTAGTTCCTTCTCCGAAGTAAATCTACGAAGGAGAGGCGCGGCCCATTTGGAACATCAAAAACCTTAAAATTGAAAGAAATTAGCCTGAAAAATTCATCGGATATTTTCACCAGACCGCGGGGCATCCGGGTTAACCTCTGCTGAACCGGAGTCTAAGAGCCTGGTGTAATTAGCTGACAAACAAGCGTTTGGCGGTTAATTTACATCATTATTCACGACCTTCGTAAATAATCCGGGTTAACCAATAAGTACAATGCCACCTTATATACTGGTGTTACCTGCTACTTGCGAGTGCGTTTGTGGGAGCATAAGAATAAATCATATCGCAAATTTTTCTGCACGGTACAACCTGAACAACCTTGTTTACTTTGCTATCTACGACTCCAGTGAAGAAGCCATTGCCAGGGAGAAATACATCAAAGGCAAATCAAGGAATCTCACAGAACAACTGATTACCCAACTGGACCCCGGAGGGAAAGACCTGGGTATTGAGGTTGAGGACATGGTGAACAGCCGCCACCAAACAAGTCATCCCGTTTATGAAACGTCATCCGGAGGGAGGTACGAGCGATGGGCTCCCATTGAAAACTGCTGCCGTACCATGATGGGGCCCCTTCGTTCCACTTCGTTCCGCTCTGGATGACGTTTCGGGTTATCTATTGCGGCCTCATTATTTCATAGCCATATAATCAACCACCAGGCGGCTCATTACCTTTACCCCATAAACCATGCCGGCATCGTCCACATAAAAATCGGGGGTATGGTGCGGGGCTGCCTCTTTTTCGGGGGTATCTAACGGGGTGCCGCCAAGAAAGAAATAAAAGCCGGGCACTTCGCGCTGAAAGAACGAGAAATCTTCAGCCCCGGTAATGGCCGGGGTGAGCCGTACATGGCCGGCCCCCATTACATCCTGCAGGGTGGGCAGCATTTTGTTGGTAAGGGCCACATCGTTATAGGTGATGGGATAACCCTCATTGATAACCAGGTCGGCCGTAGCCCCGTTGCTTTCGGCTGTTTTGGTCACTATAGTTTCCAGCCTGCGGAATATCTCCTGGCGCATTTCTTCGTCTAAGGCACGGATGGTACCCACCATTTTCACCTCTTCGGGGATAATATTATTGCGCACCCCACCGTGAATAGCGCCAAAGCTAACTACGGCTGCCTCTTTGGTTAGTGGCAGACTGCGGCTGACAATAGTTTGGGCGTTGTTAATAATTTGCGCTGCGGTAACAATCGGGTCGATACCGCCCCAGGGCAGTGAGCCATGCGACTGCTTGCCATGAATGGTGATCTCAAACGAGTTGGCGCTGGCCATCGCCCCGCCCGGGCGGTAGTTGATATTGCCTACATGGGTGCCGGCACTGATGTGCAGGCCGAAGATGGCCTCTACATCGGGGTTTTTCAGCACCCCTTCTTTTACCATCAGTTTGGCCCCGCCTTCTTCACCTTTGGGGGCGCCTTCTTCGGCTGGCTGAAAAATGAACTTCACCGTGCCGCGCAACTCTGCTTTAACCCGGGTCAGCACTTCGGCCGTGCCCATTAATATAGCGGTATGGGTATCGTGGCCACAGGCATGCATCACCGGCACTTCGGCCCCGTTATATTCGCCTATGGCCTTTGAAGCCCAGGGCAGTTCTACCCGCTCCGGTACCGGCAGGGCGTCTATATCGGCCCGTAAGGCCACCACCGGCCCGGGCTTGCCACCCTTAAGTATAGCCACTACCCCGGTTTTGGCTACCCCGGTTTGCACTTCCAGCCCCAGGCTTTGCAGGTGGGCGGCAATGTACTCAGCCGTTTTATACTCCCGGTTTGAGAGTTCGGGGTGTTCATGTAAATGATGGCGCCAGGCAATCACTTTCGGCTCTACCTCGGCAGCGAGGCGCTCTACTTTTAACTGTAATTTTGATTTCTTTGGCGGTTTGGTGGTAAAGGCTGAAAACACCAGGGCCAACATGACGAAAAGGATATGCTTGTACTTCATAAGTGAAAAATTTATAAACAATAAAGATACAGCCTTGGGGAGAAATACAATCAAAATTTATGTTAAAGCGCCCATCCCCATGATTTGCGGTAAACTTACCGGCCAGGGCCCCTGCCATTCAACACAACTTGCTTTGAATTGTGCCGGATTGTGGCAATTTTTACTGCCCTATCACTCTATAACTAATTAAACCTGATGAAACCCCTGCTACGTATTTTATTTGTTATCGGTTTTATATTGATGCTCCCCTTTCTGCTCTTCGGCCAGAAGGTGGACAAAAAAACCCTGGAAGCGTGGAGCCGGCAAAAGCTACCGGCCGCTATGGCTGAACTGGAGGAAACATTGCGTATCCCCAATAATGCCCTTAACCCGGTGGATGTAATCAACACCCTTAACTGGACGACCCGGGCCTTTGAAAAACGGGGCTTTACCGTGGAGGCCCTGGCTACGGCCGGCCCCCCGTTATTGCTGGCCGAACGTAAGGTGAAGAAAGCCAGAAAAACCGTGCTTTTCTATTTACACCTCGATGGCCAGGCGGTTGACAGCAGTAAATGGCACCAGGAAAGCCCTTATATCCCGGTAATCAAGAAACAGACTGCGGATGGCTGGGTGCCGGTAAGCGAGGCTGAACTGGCCAACGGCTATGCGGATGAATGGCGGATTTTTGCCCGTTCTGCCTCCGATGACACCGGCCCTGTGGTGATGTTTTTGGCCGCTATCGACCTGATGGATGCCCATGGTAGCGAGCCAAATTATACCATCAAAATGATTATGGACATGGAGGAGGAAAACGGCTCGCCCAACCTGCCGGCTGCCGTAACCCAATATGCCAAAAAACTGGCGGCTGACCAACTGGTGATTTTTGACGGGCCCCGGCATATCTCCAACCGGCCCACCCTGAGTTTTGGCGCCCGTGGTATTGCCACCATCACCCTCACCGTTTTTGGCCCCCGGCTGCCGTTGCACAGTGGCCACTACGGCAATTATGCCCCCAACCCGGCCTTGCGGCTAGCGCAATTGCTGGCTTCGATGAAAGACGGCCAGGGGCGGGTAACCGTTGCCGGGTTTTATGACGGCATCAACCTTACGGCAGCCGACCGTGAGGAAATGGCGCAAGTGCCGGATGATGAAGCTGACATCCAGCGTAAAATTGGCATTGGCGAAACCGATAAAGTAGGCCATAACTATCAGGAGGCCTTGCAATACCCTTCGTTGAATGTGCGTGGACTGAGTTCCGGCTGGGTGGGCGATGAAGCCCGCACGATTGTGCCGGCCACGGCCACGGCCGAAATTGATATCCGCCTGGTTCCGGAATCGGAGGGCCCGCGGCTGATTGAACAGGTGAAAAACCATATCGCGCAGCAGGGCTATCATTTTATTGCCGGCCGGGAGCCTACCGATGCAGAAAGGGAGAAATATGGCAAGCTGATCTATTTTTCATCGGTATATTCGTACCCGGCCTTCCGTACCCCGATCAACTCGGTTATTGGTAATTGGCTGAGTACGGCTTTGCGCACTGCTTTTGCCAAAGACCCTATTAAAATCAGGATTATGGGCGGCTCCATCCCTATTTCACCGTTTGTGGCCACGCTGGGCACCCCGGCTGTAGTGGTACCTGTGGTAAATCCCGATAATAACCAGCACAGCCCCAATGAAAACCTGCGTATCGGTAACTTCAGGGAAGGAATTATGGCCTTTACGGCTATTCTGGCCACCCCGCTTGAATAAATACGGTAACCAAACCCCAAAAAAATGAAACACCTGTCAGCATTTGTAGCCGCAGGGTATCTTGTTGCCATGGTAGCCTGTACCCCGCAGAAACCAACCACCACCTATACCATTACCCTTGCCGATTCTTTGGCCGGTACGCCCCTGGATGGCCGCCTGTTGTTGCTGATCTCCTCCAACGATGCGGCCGAACCACGCTTTCAGGTTTCAGATGACCCCGGCACCCAACTTGTTTACGGGATGGATGTAGAGGGCTATACGGCCGGGGGCCAGGTGCAATTTACCGGCAATGAATTCGGCTATCCGCTGGAGCACCTTTATGACCTGCCGGAGGGCGATTATTATGTGCAGGCCCTGTTGCATGTGTATGAAACCTTTCACCTCGCTACGGGGCATACGGTAAAGTTACCGATGGATAATGGCGAAGGCCAGCATTGGAACACCTCGCCCGGTAACCTCTATAGTAAGCCGGTGCAGGTACACATTGCCCCGGGCCGGGATATTGAAATTGAGTTAACCGAAGTGATCCCACCTATTGAACCACCCAAAGACACCAAATACATTAAACACGTGAAGATGAAGAGTGAGCGGCTGAGCAAGTTTTGGGGCCGCGACATGTACCTCGGGGCCAATGTATTGCTGCCCGAAGGTTTTGCTGACCACCCGGAGGCGCGTTATCCCTTGATTGTCTTCCACGGCCATTTCCCTTATACGTTTGGCGGTTTCCGTACCGAACCCCCTGATGAAGACCTGGAACCGGATTACAGCGCCCGGTTTAACCTGCATGGCTATAATAAAATCCAACAGCAGGAGGCCTATGCTTTTTACCAAAAATGGATAGCCAGGGACTTCCCGCGGGTGATTATCCTTCAGGTGCAGCATGCCAACCCGTATTATGATGACTCCTATGCGGTAAACTCGGCCAACCTGGGCCCGTATGGCGATGCCATTACTTATGAACTCATACCTTTTGTGGAAGAAAAATTTCGCGGCATAGGCGAAGGCTGGGCCCGCTTTACCTACGGGGGTTCTACCGGGGGCTGGGAGGCGCTGGCCGTGCAGGTAATGTACCCCAAAGAATATAACGGCTGCTTTGCCGCCTGCCCCGACCCGATTGACTTCCGGGCTTACACGGTGGTGAATATTTATGCGGATGATAATGCTTATTATGTGCAGGGCGACCACCGTAAAGTTTTGCGGCCGGGTATGCGCAATTACCTCGGGCATATTAAAACTACGCTAAAAGATATGAACTACCGTGAGCTGGCCCTCGGTACCAAAAGCCGCTCGGGCCAGCAGTGGGATATCTGGGAGGCGGTTTACTCACCGCAGGGCGATGACGGTTATCCGGTGCGTATCTGGGATAAGAAGACCGGAGAGATAAACCATGAAGTGGCTAAGTATTGGCAGGAGAACTACGACCTGCGCCATATCCTGGAGCGTGACTGGGATAAACTGGGCCCGGATTTACAGGGGAAAATCCATATTTACTGTGGTGAAATGGATAATTACTACCTGAATAATGCGGTTTACCTGATGGAGGACTTTCTGGAAAGCACTACCGATCCGTATTATGACGGGGAGGTAGATTACGGTGCCCGTGATGAGCACTGCTGGAATGGTGACCATAATAACCCCAATGCCATTTCGCGGTTACGCTATAATACCATGTACATGAACAAGATAATGAAGAGGATTGCCGCCAGCGCCCCGGCAGGGGCCGACCTTACCAGTTGGCGGTATTAGTTCCTGCGGGCAGAAAACCCGCATAAATTACCGGGTTAGCCGGCTGCCTACTCCATCAGCCCGGCAGCCGCCTCTTCCCCATGCTTTTTGCCGATTTTAAACCGGTATTCATCATTATGGCCATAAATATGCACGGTTACATATTTACCTTTTGGGCCGCTGCTGATAACATCTTCTTTGCCGTCATCGCCTTTTTTGCCGGCAAACAGGGAGTTGAGCACCGCCCCGGCAACCAGTTTTACCGGCACCTGCACGTCAAACTCCATGTCGTCATCGATAGTTTGGTAGCCCATTAAAAAAATGGTGCCCAGGGTAGAATTAATCGTCATAAAAGGCAGGTGCATTTTGCCTTGCTTGAAGACCATGGTATTCATCATATCGGCAAATTGCACGTTGCTCAGGTCTTTGTTTTTAAAATATTTGCCCATTTCCATCAACGGGGGGTAATTGCGCAGGGCCCCGTCTTTTACCACCGCTTTGATCGAGCCGGTTAAACGGGCCAGGTCAAAGTTAAAATCCTGGGTAACGGGCACATTGGCTTCAATTTCACCATTAAAAATACCGGCCAGGTGGTCTCCTACTTTTACCTCCTCACCATTCTCCAGGTAAGTGACATCCAACTTTGAGAGGTCAACATCGGTAACCTTAATATGGGCGGTAAGAATGGCTTCCCGGTGGCTTGAGGCATCAAAAATACCGTCAAACTCAAAAGAACCGTAGGTGCCCGAGCGTAGTTTTACATGGTCCAGCTTAATGATATTATGGTCTTCCATATTCAGGATGCCGGACAGGTCTTTTATCTCTACTCCGAAATACACCAGTTTGCCTATGTTTACGTTTAAATCGGTAATCGGGTAGTCATCCGCATACGGGTTGGCAGGGTCCCCGGTGGCTACGGCCTCCTGATGGTCCTTATCGGCTTCGCTGAGTTTAATCAGTTCGTCCAGGTCAAGTACCTGGCTGTTAAGGCTTATCCTTGATTTAAAGGGCCGGGTAAGGGTATCCTGGGTAGCCAGTACATTGGTAAACTCGGCATTCATAAACACATCGCTGCGGCCAAATTTGCCGAACAAGCTGTTGATATAGATGTTATTATCCTTTACGGCCCCAAAAACGCCAATATCCCTGAATTTTACCGGGGAGAAATGTGTTTTGAACTTCAACCCGGTAACCTGGAAACTGAACTCAGGAAAAAGGCCGTTTTTTTGCAACTCCCGGTTGGTGGTGGCGAGAGTAACATTAAAAGCAACATTTTCCAGCACCTCGTGTTGGTAGCTTGCCGGCAGGAGAAATTCATCTTTTAGGGTAAAAAAGTCTTTGGCTACCAGCTTATCCGCTTGCAGGGCCAGGGCCAAGGCTATACCCTCAACTGAGTCGGTTTGAAAATAACCATCGTAATTGGCCAGGGTAAGGTTGAGGCTAAGGGGGCTCTCGCCAACATAGCCGCTCAGTTGTTTGAATTGTAGCGTATCGGGCCGGATAATAATATTGCCATTTACACGGTTAATAAGGGGCAGGCCGTCAACTTTGGCCGTCAGGTTGGCCACGGTCAGCCGGCCGGCCGGGATCAGGTTGAAGGAGTCAATGGCTGTGGACAGGAAATCTGCCTGTACCACGAGGTCGAGGCTGTCAACCCGGTAGTTTACCTGCTCTTGCCATGCGGGGCTGAAGGCCAGCAGTTGAAAGGTGTTGAGCGCATGCGTATGTACCGCCAGGTCTCCGGTGAGCCGGGCCGGGCTGCCTAACAGGTACGGCACCAGGTTTTTAACTTTGGCGTTTAGTTTAAGTTCGTTGTTATTGGCGTTGAAAGTAAGGTTATCAACACTCACCTCGCCTTCGTTCATAAACAACTGGCCGTCAAGTTCTTTTACTTCATATTGTGAACCCTCTAAGACAAACCGGCAATTCTCAAACTGCATCCTGAATATCCCTTCAGGGTTACCAAACTGCCAGTTTTGCAGGTTAAAGTTCCCTTTTAGCCTGGCCTGTGACCGTACCATGCCCTGCATTTTTTTAATGCCCGGTACCACAAAGATATTTTGTAAATCTGCCAACTCTTCCGCCAGTTGCCAGTTGATCTTATACGTAGGTTCGGCAAAATTGGTGATGGTCATATTGCCCGATAAAAACCCTCCGGAGGCAAAATTAACGTCCACATTATCAATATAGAGGATGCCGTCACGCATGTCGGGCTCAATACCGTTGTAGAACATCAGCCGGAAACCGGAGTCTTCAATTACATCGCCATGCCGGTTATGCACATGTAGTTCGGTTAGCGTTGCCATGGTAACAATCTGCGGCATTTTGCCCATGGTTTTGCCTTTTAGGGTAGTGCTGAGAATAAGCCGGCCACCCCGGATATCCGGCAGGTAATCGGCATTGAAAATATTCATTTTAGCCAGTTTTGAGAGGTCCTCGTGGTTGGCCACGATACTGAGGTCAACAAACCCGCTGTCGGCATAATTATAATGACCGGAGAAACTGGCATCCAGCAGGTCAAAGCGGATATTGCCCTCGGTAAATGATAAGGCCATGTCGCCCAGGTCAGCGGTAAAATCGGTTTTTACTTTAAGGTTGTGGTCGCGCATCAGGTTTTTATCCTGTACCAGCAAAGAGTCTAATTGGTAATTGAGGTTCAAGCTACCGTTAACAGAATCTGCCTCCAGCTTAAACTTTGCCAGCAGGCTCTTAACAGTGGTTGCGAGGTATTGATGCGATAGTTCATCATGATGATGGACATGCACGTTTTGTACTTCAATTAGTTTCAAATGCAGGGAGAAGTCACTTTCGCCCCGGGGGGTATCGCGGGCATTACTTTCTTGTTGTAAGGCCCGGGTGAGGTTCATGGTAGCATCGGTATAAGAAGTCAGGTCAATGCGGCCCCCGTCAAGAAATACCTTTTCAACCATCACATGGTCATCCAGCAATTCCCGGAGGTTTAACGAGACCTTTAGCTGGCCCAGATGAATGACCGGCAGCTCCCCGTTACCGGCAGGGGCTGTTTTTTCTTCATACAGCCGCACATTCTTCAGGTTCAGGGTAATGTTGGGGAGGGAAGAAAATAAGCTAAGGCCTATTTTATCCAGCTGCAGCCGGCCTTGAATACTGCGGTTTACCCGCAGGACAACTTCATCCCGGATGAAATCCTGGTTAAAGAAAAATAGGGTATAAGCCACGCCCACCAGCAGGATGCACATGGCCATTAACCAGAGCCCGGTTTGTTTTAATAGTTTCACTTTTTCCTGAACTTGTCAGGCAAGTTACCATCATTTTCCGAATAATGTAAAGTTAACGGTAAAACAACCTGTTGTTCAGGCCCTTACTTTGGCCAGGCGTTTGTCGTACCGGCCGGTACCAAGATCATATAATACGGCAAAATGGCTTCTTACCGCCCCGAAAAAGGTTTTGTGCTGCAGGTAAGGAACATTGAACTCCTCGGCCGTTTCTTTAACTATTTTGGCTATCTTGCGGTAGTGCACATGACAGATGTTGGGGAACAGGTGATGCTCGATCTGGTAGTTAAGGCCACCGATAAACCACGAAAAAAACACGCTGCCATTAGCAAAATTAGCCGTGGTCTTCATTTGATGGATGGCCCAGTTGTTTTCCACACTGCCACCATCGGGAACAAAGAATTCGGTTTCTTCAATCACATGGGCCGGCTGGAAGATAAAGGCCAGGGCCAGGCCACAGATAAAGTGCATCAGCAAATACCCCATCAGGATTTGCCACCAGGGCAATCCGATGAAAATCATGGGCAGCGCAATCAGCAAACCAAAATACCAGAGTTTGGTAAAGGTAATTTGCATGAGGGCTTTTTTGAAGGTAAGGCCCTGGCCGGCCAGCAATTTCTTTTTCTTATACCGAACAACTTGCTCGAAATCTTTACTCAACGACCAGTATATGGTCATCAAACTATAGAGAAAAGGGGCATAAAAGGCCTGCAACCGGTGAATCCCCAGGCGTTTCTGGTTGGGCGACAGGCGCAGGGTATTGTTTTTTATATCCTCGTCATAGCCGTCAATATTGGTAAAAGAATGGTGCAGCACATTATGTTGTATTTTCCAGTTTTGGCGATAACCACCAATAAAATGGATTAAATAGCCTAAGCTATTGTTTACCTTTTGGTTACGCGAATAAGAGCCGTGGTTGGCATCGTGCATAATGGACAGGCCGATGCCCGCCATGCCGAAACCCATCAGGGCCCACATGCCCAGTACGGGCCAGAAGGAGGAAATTATGCCGGTAAGCATTAAAATCAGGGGGATAAAATACAGGCTTATCATAAAGACTGTCTTGAACTTCATGTTGAAGTTGGCGTACTTGGAGATGTTGTTCTCTTTGAAGTAGCGGTTTACTTTTTGGCGTAATACCTTAACAAATTCCGCTTGCTTTTGGGTGTTAAATTTTACTTTGGGGGTACTCATATTATTGTATTCGAACCTACAAAGGTAGTGGGTTTTGGGCTGATATTTAGCTTTTTAAGCAAAAATCGCCTTTTTGGCCGTGGGTTAACGAACCGGATGCGGGGGGCTTAACCTTGCCGGCCGGGCAGAAAACGCAGCCTCATTGCCTCTATACAGACAAAATGGGGTGGTGTAAGGTTGTGCTGCCGGGCGCTGATTATTTGATATAAATTCTTTTAGGGATAACGATTGCTTTCGGAAAAACCTCTTTTATCTGCACAAACAAGGGTTGGGCCTCGAGGCGGGTATAGTATTCGCCTACCCTTACTTTATAGTTGGGCTGCTCAAACACCATCCGGGGTTCGGTGGCGGGGAAAAACCGCAGGAGCTTTAACCGGTATTCTTTCGCCAGGGCCCGGTCATCGCCACCGTAAACCTGAATCGTAAAGCCATCAATATAATGAAGGGTAGCCCGGGCATAGGCAGCGGCCGTATCCAGCACGGTGTTTAATTTATCGCCCACTTCGGCCACGGTTGAACCCACAGGTACCATAACCACGGCCGTATCTGCCGGCACGGTTATGGGTTCCGGTATCCCGGGACGGTAAGCCTGCAGGTCTTCCGTATAAACCTCTTTGGTGGCGGTAGTTTTTCCCGGCTGTACAATGCTACAAGCAGCGCCCCACAGCAGCCACCAGCCGATAATTACCAATATGCCGGGTTTTCTTCTCATTAGTTTTCTACCAGTACACAGTCACCGTTGCGGATATCGTCTTCCACGGTTTTAAATTTCACATCCTTTTTAATGGTGCCATTGGTGTATTGTACCGTAACCCGCTCATTGCGGCCCATTATTTTCTGCGATTTAATGGGCGCGGTTTTCTCTACCGGAGGCCGGTTGGGGATCATCGGTTGCCCCCCCGCCAGGGCCGATTTGCTTTCATCTTTTTGCTCCTTCAGTTTTTGCCTGCGTTGTGAGCGGGCCTCATGCACTTCATCGGGTTCCTGCACAGGAATTTCGGCCTTCATCAGAAAACTTACCGTTTCCTCGTTTAAGCGGGCAATAAACAGCTTAAACAATTCAAACCCTTCAAACTTATAGATCAGCAATGGGTCTTTCTGTTCATATACTGCATTTTGTACCGATTGCTTGAGGTCATCCATGTCGCGCAGGTGTTCTTTCCACTGCTCATCAATAATGGCCAGGGTGATGATCTTCTCCATGGCGGTGATCAGGGCCTTGCCCCCGGTCTTCACACTCTCTTCCAGATTGGCGGTAACGCCAATTTGCTTTTTGCCATCGGTAAACGGCACCATGATATTTTTCACTGTTGCCCCCCGGGTTTCGAGGATATCCTTCAGGATGGGCAGGGCTTTTTCGGCAATGAGGTCGTTTTTGCGGTGGTAGTGCGCCAGGGCTTCATCATAAAGTTGCCCGCCCAGTTGATCGGCAGGGGTGTTGCTAAAAGTTTCCTTATCCAGGGCGGTATCAAAAAACAAGGTGCTGAGGACGGTGAGCTTAAAGCCGTCAAAATCATCGGCATCTTTATGGTTAAGTACTATGTCATCGCAGGTGTCATAGAGCATGTTCATAATATCCAGCTCTAAGCGGTCGCCAAAAAGGGCATTGCGCCTGCGTTTATAAATCACCTCACGCTGTGAGTTCATTACATCGTCATACTCCAGCAGCCTTTTGCGGATACCGAAGTTATTTTCTTCCACTTTTTTCTGTGCCCTTTCTATAGAGTTGGTAATCATGGAGTGCTGAATTACCTCACCTTCCTGCAGTCCCAGGCGGTCCATGAGGCGGGCTATCCGCTCCGGCATAAACAGGCGCATCAGGTTATCTTCGAGCGACACAAAGAACTGCGAGGAGCCCACATCGCCCTGTCGTCCGGCCCGGCCCCGCAACTGGCGGTCAACCCTGCGCGATTCGTGGCGCTCGGTACCCACAATGGCCAGCCCCCCCGCGGCCCGGGATTCGGGCGACAGCTTGATATCGGTACCCCGGCCGGCCATGTTGGTGGCAATGGTTACGGTACCCGATTGTCCGGCTTTGGTAATGATTTCGGCCTCGCGCTGGTGCTGCTTGGCGTTCAGCACCTGGTGTTCTATGTGCTTCATTTTCAACATCCGGCTGAGCAGTTCCGAAATTTCTACCGAGGTGGTGCCTACCAGTACCGGCCGTCCTTTGCCGGTCAGTTCGGTGATTTCTTCTACCACCGCATTAAATTTTTCGCGTACTGTTTTATACACTTTGTCTTCGGCATCTACCCGCACAATGGGTTTGTTGGTGGGGATAACGACCACATCCAGCTTGTATATTTCCCAGAATTCCCCGGCTTCGGTTTCGGCCGTACCCGTCATGCCTGAGAGCTTATGGTACATGCGGAAATAGTTTTGCAGGGTAATGGTGGCGTAGGTTTGGGTAGCATCTTCTACCTTCACGTTTTCCTTGGCTTCTATGGCCTGGTGCAGGCCATCGGAGTACCTGCGGCCTTCCATTACCCGGCCGGTTTGCTCATCAACAATTTTTATTTTACCGTCATCAATAATGTATTCGGTGTCTTTTTCAAACAGGGTGTAGGCTTTCAGCAACTGGTTAACCGAATGTATCCGCTGGGCTTTAACGGTATAGTCCTGGATGATCTCATCCTTACGTTTCAGTTGTTCCTGCTCATCAAGTGCCTCGTCTTTCTCCAGCCGGGCGATTTCCTCTCCTATATCCGGCATGATAAAAAACTTAGGGTCTTCGCCCTCTCCGGTAATCAGGTCAATCCCTTTTTCGGTGAGTTCAATGCTGTTATGCTTTTCGTCAATGGTAAAAAAGAGGGGCTCATCAGCTTCGGGCATCATTTTTTGGTTATCCTGCAGGTAGAAGTTTTCGGTTTTCTGCAGGATTTGCTTGCTGCCGGGCTCGCTCAGGAATTTAATCAGGGGCTTGTACTTGGGCAGGCCGCGATAGACCCTGAACAGGGCCAGGCCGCCTTCTTTTTCGTTGCCTTCGGCAATTAACTTTTTAGCTTCATTCAGCAGATGGCTGGCCAGTTTGCGCTGCTCTTCCACCAGTTTGCTGATGCGTGGCTTAAGCTCATAAAACTCATGCTCATCACCTTTGGGTATGGGGCCGGAAATAATCAGGGGGGTGCGGGCCTCGTCAATCAGTACCGAATCCACCTCATCCACAATGGCAAAGTGGTGTTTGCGTTGCACCAGGTCGGCCGGTTCACGCGACATGTTGTCCCGCAGGTAATCGAAACCAAACTCATTATTGGTGCCGTAGGTTATATCGGCCTCATAGGCTTTTCTGCGGGCTTCGGAGTGCGGCTCGTGTTTATCGATGCAATCAACCGTAAGGCCGTGGAATTCGAATATCGGCCCCATCCACTCCGAGTCACGGATAGCGAGGTAATTGTTTACGGTTACCAGGTGTACGCCCCGGCCGGCCAGGGCATTTAAGAATGATGGCAGGGTGGAAACCAGGGTTTTTCCTTCTCCGGTAGCCATTTCGGCAATTTTTCCTTCATGCAGCACTACCCCGCCTATCAATTGCACATCGTAATGCACCATGTCCCAGGTAACATCGCCCCCGGCCGCGGTCCAGGTATTTTTCCAGTGGGCTTTTTCCCCGGCAATTTCCACGTTGTTGTGTGTAGCGGCATACTGCCTGTCGTGCATGGTGGCGGTAACTTCCAGGGAGGCATTTTCTTTAAAACGCCTGGCGGTTTCTTTTACCACGGCAAAAGTTTCGGGCAACACCTCGAGCAAAACTTTTTCCAATTCTTCGTTACGGGTTTCTTCCAGAGCGTCAATTTTCTTGAATATCTCTTCTTTGGCGTGGATATCCAGCGATTCGTCTTCTTCTACCTGCTTGTGCAGGGCGGCTATTTCGTCATCAATTGATTGCAGATAATTATCTATGTGCGCTTTAATGTCGGCTGTTTTTTGCCGTAGTTCATCATTGGATAAACCGGCCAGTTGGGCAAAGATTTCGTTGGTTTTATTTACATAAGGCATTACCGCCTTGATATCTTTTTCTGACTTGGTGCCAAAAATCTTTGCTATGCCCTTGGTGAAAAAGTTTGCCATCTTCTGTAATCTAATTTGCGACCGCAAAATTACGGTCTTTTATCCTAATAATGCTGATTGTTGTACGCAGATAATCCACCGGAAGTTATAGGGTTAGCTCCCCGCTAAATACCAGGGTAGCCGGGCCGGACAGCCACACTCCGGTAAAGCCGTTGGGGGTTAGGGTAAACCCAACCTGCAGATTACCCCCGGGAGTGGTGATATTAATTTTGTTGCCTAGCCCCCGGACAGATGCCGCTATAGCCGCGGCCGTAACCCCGGTGCCGCAGGAGAGGGTCTCATCTTCCACGCCCCTTTCGTAGGTGCGTACGCTAATTTGGTCAGCCCCGGTGATTTCCACAAAATTGATGTTGCTGCCGCCCGGCTGAAAAGCCTGGTGATGGCGCAGGCTGCGCCCCTCGGCCACCACATCCACACGATCAACATGGTCAACAAAAGTAACATAATGCGGGGAGCCGGTAGCATAAAAAACCCCGTTGAGTATTT
>JALSJF010000177.1 GCA_026989505.1 Cyclobacteriaceae bacterium | reverse complement strand
ATGTAATTAACTGACAAACAATCGTTTGGCGGTTAATTCACATCATTATTCATGATTTTCATGAATAATCCGGGTTAACTAACAGGCCAGGAAATTCTCTTGCCCAAAGACCCGGACTGGGATGAACTAAATTAATGCTACAGCGCCAGCTCAACGGCCGGGTCCCAGAAAAATTTACTGAACTCCTGTACCCGGTCATCTTTTACCGGCACCCCTTCGGCCGCCAGTAGCCCGGCCATTTCTTCAGGGGCGGCAAAATGATGCTTGCCCGTAAGCAGCCCCTGGCGGTTAACTACCCGGTGGGCCGGTACATCGGGCAGGTTATGAGTGGCATTCATGGCCCAGCCCACCATGCGCGCACTGCCCTTGGCACCGAGGTAGGCAGCAATGGCCCCGTAGCTGGTAACACGCCCTGGTGGGATGAGTTTTACCACCGCATACACCATAGTAAAAAAATTCTCCTTCACCCTGCTAAAGTGGGCCATTTAGGCTAAACAACAAAAAATCTTAGTTTTACTTTATGCGAATAACCATCGCTCTACGCTTGGCCGCCTTCCTGTATAGTTGTTCGGGCAAGATAAAAGAAGCCGAAACCGCTTACAAAAGCAACCTGAAAGTGTTTCTTCCCATCAAGGGCCATGACCCCGTAGAAGCAGGCGTGTTTACCGACCCCTACCTGCAGCACCGCCTGGTAAAACTCCCGGGGCAAGGCCAATACGCTACCCGGGTACAGGTAATGTACGATTGGCTTTAACCACGACCTGATCTATTGGGTAGGCTACGGCAAAGAAAACCCCGGAACTACCGGGGCCGCTATAATTATCGGCCTGGTAAATGATGTAATTTATGTAGCCTATGAAGTTGGCGACCAACTACAGGCCTTCTCCGAAGCCGGGGATGTAAAAAACAGCCCGAACAAGCTGCAGTTATGGTTAAAGAAGCGGGAAAAGATGCACCCTTCGGCATCCGCTGGCAGCGAAGAAGAGGGGTAAACACCCGCCAACCCGCGAGGAACGGTAACCGTTAAGCAAATTTTTCGTAGTACAGGCATAAGAAAAGCTAAGTTTTTTACTTTTGAACCTGTGTGTAACCAAAAAACAAAAATTATGAACAAATTTACAGGACTATTGGCCGGGGCTTTGCTCAGTATGGTTGTTTTAGCCGGATTTACGGTGATCCCCCCCACGGCCTCCTACCCTGCCGGAGATGAACTTGACATTCCGGAAAACATTAATGCCATTTTTAAAAACTCCTGCTATGGCTGCCATAACAGTGAATCGAAAAACGAGAAGGCCAAAAAGAAGATGAAAATAGATAAACTGGCCGGGTTAAATAAATCGAAACTGGTGGCCAAGTTAAATAAAATAGTCAAGGAGATAGAGGAAGGTGAAATGCCCCCGGAAAAGTTTGCCGCCAAATACCCGGAAAGGGTCCCCTCCAAAGAAGACCAGCAAGCCCTTATTAATTGGGCCAAAGGCGAAGTTGACAAACTTACCCAATAAGCATGGCCAGGAGAATACTACTGGGGTTGGCGGGGATACTGCTGGTAATGCAGCTTATCCCGGCCCATCTGCCGGAGGTGAAAACGGCTAACCCGGAAGATTTGCTGGCCAATAACCCGGTGCCGGAAGAAATAGCCGCTATGTTGCAAAACACCTGCTACGATTGCCACTCCAATGAAACCCAATACCCCTGGTATGCCTATGTGGCCCCGGTATCGTTTCTGGTGGCCAGCGATACCCGCGAAGGCCGCGAACACCTGAATTTTTCTGCCTGGCAAAGCCTCAGCAAGGCCGATAAGCTGGAAGCGCTGGATGACATCGGTGAAGAAGTGGCCGAAGGCGAAATGCCGCTGAAGGTTTACCCGCTGATGCATGCCCAGGCCCGGCTGTCGGAAGAAGACCGGCAAGCCCTTGTTACCTGGGCCGAA
Source organism: Cyclobacteriaceae bacterium (assembly GCA_026989505.1). Lineage (GTDB taxonomy): Bacteria > Bacteroidota > Bacteroidia > Cytophagales > Cyclobacteriaceae > S012-113. The sequence continues at coordinate 214 of JALSJF010000177.1, read as the reverse complement.
GAATTTGCTGAAAAGGTGTTTGAAGAATAACCAGGGTGACGGTTGTAAAGGGGGATGTTTAACCGGTAATGAGAGTCATTTTAGCTGATTAACCCGAAAAATTCATATGAATTTTTCGGGTTAATCAGCTTCCCCTGCATAGGCCTCTACCGGCAGGCAATTGCATACCAGGTTGCGGTCGCCATAGGCGTTATCTACCCGGGCTACAGCCGGC
>JALSJF010000176.1 GCA_026989505.1 Cyclobacteriaceae bacterium | reverse complement strand
CAAAATCTACCTCTCCTTTAATCTCAATATCCAGGTTTTCTTCGCTCAGGATGTCGTTTTTCTCTTGCAGGAATTCGTTAATCCGCTTTTGCGAAGCGGCCGCCCGCTGGGCAATGCTGCTTACCCACCCCAAAGCCGTAACCGGCCAGGTGAGCATATTTACATAAATAATAAACTCGGCTATATTGCCATAGGTTATTTCCCCGGCAATTACCTGCCGCCCGCCTATGAAGATAACCAGGATGTTGCTCAGGCCGATGAGCCCCATAATCAAGGGAAAGAACAGTGCGTTCACCTGTGTCAGCCGCAGCGATTTACGCCTGTATTCATTACTGGCCTCATCAAAGCGGGCCAGCGAATCCTGCTCTCGCACAAACGATTTTAACACCCGGATGCCCGAAAATGCCTCCTGCACAAACGTAGAGAGCCCCGACTGGCTTTGTTGGATTTCCTCGGAACGCTTGTTGATGATGTTGTTGACATAATAAATGCTGAACGACAACAAGGGCAACGGGCTGATGGCGTACAGGGTAAGCTCGGCATTGATGGAAAACATATAGGGGATCAGCATTAAAAACAGTACCACCAGGTTTAGCCCGTACATGATTGACGGCCCCAGGTACATGCGCACCCGGCTTACGTCTTCAGAAATCCGGTTCATTAAATCCCCGGTATTGTTTTGCCGGTAAAATGAAAGGGGCAGCGTTTGATAGTGCTGGTAAATTTCATTTTTCAGGTCATATTCCACCAGCCGCGACATCACAATAAGGGTTTGCCGCACCAGGAACAAGAAGAACCCGCGGGTTAAGGCCAGCAGCAAGATAACCAGGGCATAAATAAAAATACTGCCGGTAAACGATTCTAACACCTCGGCCTGCAGGTCAAACCCGGCCAGTTGCTCATAGAGCGAAATATTGTCAACCACCAGGTCAAGGGCGTAACGCACCATTTGGGCCGGGATAATCTGAAAGAAATTGGTGAGGACAGTAAACAGTAAACCCAGTAAAATATGCGTCTTATATTTTAGCAGGTATTTGTTTAAGTGGTTGAGCGCTTTCAAACTAATTCGGGTTCCTCGGAAAATACGTTAAAGACCAATTAATAGTTGCTAAAAACCACTAATTTTGCGGTTGAAAAGACAGGGCCTCCAATATACGCTAAGGGGCACAAAATTAGTTATAATTATATTAACCAAGTAAATTTTTACCGACATGGCTGTAGTAAACGAACTGGAAAAAACCGAACCTTTGTCAGTTTTCGAGCAAACTGCCTTCAAAGGTCATGAGCAAGTAGTATTTTGTCAGGATGAACCCACCGGCCTGAAAGCCATTATTGCTATTCACAACACCGTATTAGGCCCGGCCTTAGGGGGCACCCGCATGTGGGACTACCGTAGCGAAGAAGAGGCCCTGACCGATGTGCTGCGCCTGTCGCGCGGCATGACCTACAAAGCAGCCATTAGCGGCCTTAACCTTGGCGGGGGCAAAGCGGTAATTATAGGCGATCCGGCCAAATTAAAAAACGAAGCCTTTATGCGCAGGTTCGGCCGGTTTGTTGACAGCCTGGGCGGGCGCTACATTACGGCCGAAGACGTGAATATGAAAACCCGCGACATGGAGTATGTGCACATGGAAACAGACCATGTAACCGGTATCCCCGAAAGCATGGGCGGCAGCGGTGACCCCTCCCCGGTAACGGCCTATGGGGTGTATGTGGGCATGAAAGCAACCGCCAAACATGTTTACGGTAACGACAGCCTGGCCGGCAAGGCCATAGCCGTGCAGGGCGTAGGGCAGGTAGGCATGTACCTCGTTGACCATCTCACCAAAGAAGGGGCCAACGTGTATATTACCGATATTGATCAGGCCAAACTGGCCAAAGTAGCGAAACGCTCTGGCGCTGAAGTAGTGGATATGGAGGAAATTTATGACCTGGATGTGGACATTTATGCCCCTTGTGCCCTGGGTGCTACCTTGAATGACGATACTATTCCCCGGCTGCAGGCGGCCATCGTGGTAGGGGCTGCCAACAACCAACTGCAGGATGAAAAAAAACACGGCTATATGCTGATTGACAAAGGGATTGCCTATGCCCCCGACTTTCTGGTTAATGCCGGGGGGCTGATTAACGTAGGGGCCGAATACTATGGCCCGTACAACCGTGACCGGGCCCATAAAGATGCCGAAAAAATTTACGATACCACCCTGGATATTTTACACATGGCAGCCGCTGAGTCTATTTCTACCCAGGAAGCGGCCATGAAAATAGCCGAGAACAGAATTGCCGCCATGGGTAAAGTAAAACTGCCTTATTAACCCCTAAACCAATAAACGCACCGCCAACGTTCTTTAACTTCTTGTAATTTATGCTCAACAGACGGACCATCAGGATAAAAGCCATGCAAAGTATTTTTGCCTTCGAACAATGTAAAGAGGCTAATTATCACCTGGCCCTGGAGGAAATAGCAGCCGCCTTTCTGCCCGACCTTAACTCTATGGAAAAGCAGGATAAAGCCCTGCTAAAGCAACAAGGCGAAGAAGCGGTGCAGTTGTTTAAAAAACACTACCGGCAAAAAGAGGCCCGGGTAACCGAAGGCAGTGCTGACAAAATAAACGAAGCGGTGAATAAGGCTATAGCCGGCTATTATGCCAGGCTGGCCAGCGACAGTAAGTTTCTGAAAAAAGAAATGCTGCATGATGCGGAATTGATTTATGGCCGCTTTAGCTGGCTGCTGTACTGGCTGGAACCACTGGTACAACTGGCGCAGAATGCCAAACCCAAAAAGGAGGGGCCCGCCTATACCAATTTAATTGCCAACAAGGTTATCCCCAAAATCCTGGCCCATAAAAAGCTGCAGCAGGTGTATGGCAAAAGCGGCTTATCCTGGAAAGACCATGAAGAAGAGGTGTTGGTGTGGTTTAAAGAGGTGTTGCTTAAAGACGACCAGGTAATAGCCTACTTACAACAGGCCAGCCCCTCATTTGCCGAAGACAAGGAAATCTTGCTCTATGTGTATAAATCCCTGGTATTCAAAAATGAGATAATCAACCTGTTTATGGAGCAGGAAGACCTTTACTGGTCGGAAAACCGGGCCATTTTACGCAGCATGGTAGCGAAAACCATTAAAGGTATTGAAGAAGACCATGATGATTTTGACCTGGCAGAGCTTTCCTACAACTGGGAAGAAGACCGGCAGTTTTTTGAGACTATTTTTGATAAAACCGTGGCCGAAGCGGAAAAGTATGCGGCCATGATAGCGGCCAAATCGCAAAACTGGGACATTGACCGGATATCGGATACCGATAAGATTTTACTGCAAATGGCCATTCAGGAGATGATTGGTTTTCCCGGTATTCCGCTGAAAGTAACCATTAATGAATATATTGAGGTCTCTAAAAAATACAGCACCCCGAAAAGCAAGCAGTTTATCAATGGTGTTTTAGACGTAATTGCCGTAGATTTGCAAAAGGAAGGGATAATAAAAAAGAGTGGCAGAGGTTTAATTGATAATAAATAGGAGGTTATTATGAGCAGAAAATCAAGTTCTTTAATTACGTTTCTCCTGGGCGCGGCCGCAGGGGCAACCTTAGGTATTTTGTTTTCGCCCGATAAAGGGGTAAACATCCGGGGCAAACTTTCGTATAAGCTGGATAAATACAAAGTATTGCTGGAAGACTTGTTGGAAGACCTGGTAAACGGGGCAGACCTGCCCATCAGCCAGGCCAAAACCAAGAGCGAAAAAGTTATTAATGACGCCAAGGAAAAGGCCGAAAAATTACTGGAAGATGTGGATAACCTGATTGGCCACATCAAGAATGAAGAAAACATTGAAGAATAAAACAAAACCGTTAAGAATATGAAATCAATGAGTATTAAGCTATTAGTATTGGTGGTTGTACTGGGAACAGCCATGACCTCGTGTAACGATAAAGCGGCCGAAAAGCGTATTGCCGAACTGGAAAGCCGCTTGGCCGACCTTGAAGGCAGCAACGCTGCCAAGCCGTCTGCCACCCCGGCCAAAGCAGAGCCGGCCCAAAAACCGGAAGGGCCATTGCCGGCCTTTGAGTGGGAATCTACCGAACATGATTTTGGCACCATCAACGAGGGGGATGTGGTTACGCATACCTATAAGTTTAAAAATACCGGTGCCGTGCCGTTGATTATTGAAAATGTGAAGCCTTCCTGTGGCTGTACGGCCCCACACTGGACAAAAGAACCCATTCCCGTAGGTGGTACCGGTGAAATCCAGGTAGAGTTTAACAGCAAAGGCAAACCCAATGCCCAGGTTAAAACGGTTACGGTAACAGCCAACACCTGGCCGCAGAGCACGGTGTTGCGTTTTAAAACTTTTGTTACACCGGCCAGCAAATAATAGTGCTGGCATTTTTAAATTTTGAATAGATGATTTTACAAATTCTGGCACAAGCCGGTCAGGGCCAGCAAGGAGCAGGCTATATGCAAATTGTCTTCTTTGTTGGCATCGCCCTGGTCTTCTATTTTTTTATGATCAGGCCTCAGCAGAAAAAACAGAAAGAGCAAAAGAAATTTATTGAAGAAATAAAAAAAGGCGATCAGGTAGTGACCATTGGCGGCATTCATGGCAAGGTATATGCCATAGAGGAGGCTACGGTGGTCTTGGATATCGACAATAAAGGCACCAAAGTAACCTTTGAAAAGTCGGCCATTTCGCTTGATGCCAGCAAAAAACAATAACCCGGTTGATTGAAGTCTAGATTATCGAAGCTAGTAGCCAAATTAAAATTTAAAAGGCCCGACAACCTTAAGGTGGTTGTATTGTCAATTGGCGCAGCAACGATTTTCTGGCTTTTCAATGCCCTCAACGAAGAGGCCTCCACTACCGTAAATTACCCGGTTAGCTGGCAGTTCGATTCGGAGAAATACATTGTCGTTGACGAACTGCCGGAAAAAATCCGTATTAATGTCAAGGGCCTGGGCTGGAACCTGCTACGGGCTTCGTTTGGCTTTAAGGTAAAACCCATCACCATTGCCCTCAGCAACCCGGCCGCCAGCAAAAAAATTGCCGGGGTTTCTTTAACCAACCGGATTGCCAATGAGTTGGATGAGCTAAAACTCAATTATATCCTGGACGACACCTTACGCCTCAATATCGATTTTCGGGGGCAAAGGTCGTTTCGTGTATATGTTGACAGTGCCGGGATTTCCCTGGCCGAAAACTACCGTATCACCTCGCCCATTGCCTGTAATGTTGAGTTGATGGAGCTGTCCGGGCCAGCCACGATACTGAAAAGTATTCCCAGCGATAGCTTTCCACTGCATATCCGCGAAGAGAACATCAATAGTGATTATGACGAACAAGTGGCCTTCGAAATTGAACGGCCGGAGCTGTTTCTCTTCAACCCCCGTTCGGCCCGGGTAACTTTCTCGGTAGCTGAGTTTACCGAAGCAGAAAGGCGGGTGGTCGTTGAGCAGGTAGGGTTCCCGGAAAACAACAAGGTTTTTTTGCATGATACCGTGAGTACCGTGCAGTTTTGGGTGCGGGCCGACCTGGAACCGGCCGTTGTGGCCGACAGTTTTAAAATTATTGCCGACTACAGCCTGGTAAACATGCTGGACAGCACCCTCACCCTGCACATTCAAAAGGCGCCCCCACAGGTAACCGATGTGCGCCTGGCCTTGCCGCAAATTAAGTTAGGGTATGAACAATGAACCCGTATTGGTTGGCATTACCGGTGGCATCGGGGCCGGCAAATCCACGGTTAGCCGGATATTTGCTTTACTGGGCGTGCCGGTATATGATGCCGATTCACGGGCGAAAAAACTAATGACCGAAGACCCGCAACTGGTAGCCGCTATTACGGCTGCCTTTGGGGAGGAGGCCTATCATAACGGGGTGCTGAACAGGCACTTCCTGGCAGAAAAAGCGTTTGCCGATGATAAGCTGGTAGCCCGGTTAAATGCTTTGGTGCACCCGGCCGTAGCCCGGGATTTTGCCGGTTGGCACAACCACCATAGTACCCCTTATATTCTTAAAGAAGCTGCTTTGCTTTTTGAAACAGGCGCTTATCAGGCCCTGGATGTCACTATCCTGGTTACCTGCCCGCAACAAACCAGAATGGCCCGGATAAAGCAACGCGACCCGCAACGCCCTGTTGCCCAAATAGAGCATATCATGGCCAAACAAATAGCCGTTGCGAAAGCAGAGGCCCTGGCCGATTTCATTATTAAAAATGATGAAGAAAATATGCTGATTCCGCAGGTGCTGACACTGGATAAGCAGTTGCGCAGCATAAGATAAGCAACCCTTAACCCCGGGTTATGCACAAAACCCGTGAATAATGAGGTAAATAAGCAAACTGCCTGTCGGCCAGGCACGCTGCCGTTATAGCAATTCGTTGGCCAGGTTGGCCAGTTCTGAGCGCTCCCCCTTTTCTAAGGTAATATGGGCGTAAAGCGGATGGTTTTTTACTTTGTCAATCAAGTACGACAAACCATTGCTTTGTGAATCGAGGTAGGGGGTGTCAATCTGGTAAATGTCCCCGGTGAAAATAAATTTGGAGTTTTCCCCGGCCCGGGTGATGATGGTCTTCACTTCATGGGGAGTCAGGTTTTGCGCCTCATCCACGATAAAAATAATATTCGACAAGCTGCGGCCCCGGATATAGGCCAGCGGGGTGATGACCAGCTTTTCCTGGTTCACCATATCGGTAATCTTGGTAAACTCTTTGTCGGTTTCATGAAACTGGTGCTGGATAAACTTCAGGTTGTCCCACAGCGGCTCCATGTAAGGGTTTACCTTCGACTTGATATCCCCCGGTAAAAAGCCGATGTCTTTATTGCTGAGCGGCACAATCGGCCGGGCCAGGTAAATCTGTTTAAAATCGCGCTTTTGTTCCATGGCTGCGGCCAGGGCTATCAGGGTTTTGCCGGTGCCGGCTACCCCGTTCATGGTTACCAGCTTCACCTCCGGGTTGAGGATGGCATGAATGGCAAAGGTTTGTTCGGCATTGCGCGGTTTGATGCCATACACCGAGCGCTTTTCTACTTTCTCTACCCTGCTGGTAAGCGGGTTAACATAGGCCAGGGCCGACTTTTTGCCGTTTTTCAGGATCAGGTATTGGTTGTCCTTTACCTCCCTGGGCGGGAATAACTCCCTGACCTCCACCCCGCCATTTTCATAAACATGGTTAATGGCTTCCGGGTTAATGGTGTTATGCTCGGTTTTGCCGGTGTATAACGAGCTGACATTCTGAATTTTACCGGTAGTGTAGTCTTCGGCCTGCAGGTTGAGCGATTTGGCCTTTAACCGCAGGTTGATATCTTTGGTTACCAGGATCACCTGCCGGTCCTGCATTTCCTCTTTAATCTGCAAGGCGGCATTGAGGATACGGTGGTCGGGTTTGTCTTCGCCAAAGATTTTGGCTGAATCTATCGTACTGCTGCCCGACATCAGCACCTTGAACGAGCCCCGGGTTTTGCCGTTTAGCGGTATCCAGTCCTGCAGGCTGTGCGATTGCGACAACTTGTCAATCAGGCGGGTAAACTCGCGGGCTTCGAAATTGCGGGTATCATTGCCTTTTTTAAAATTATCCAGCTCTTCCAGCACCGTAATCGGGATGCCCACATCGTGTTCTTCGAAATTGAGGATGGAATTATGCTCGTAAAGGATTACACTGGTATCGAGAACAAATATTTTCTTCTGCTCACTCTTTCGCTTCGCCATTTAATCTGCTGATGAAAATAATATTCAAAATTAGTAATTTTAATTTCAACCCGGATGCTGATACTCATAGAAATCTCCTGCCACCGTAGGGATAATTTTTAAAACCCCGGCAATTACCAGCCGCACAAGGCAAGCGGATATTTTGCGGGCCGGAAAATTAACCTTACTAACCAGGTGGTCTTTGCTTATCCGGCCTTCTTCATCAATGGTTTTCAGGATGCGGTCTTCCAACTCGGTATAGTGGATTACCTGGCCCCGGTTACGGGTATTGCCCCATAAAATATTCTTCAGCTCACGGCTGGCCTGCAGGCACTGGTCATTTACCCGGTAAAATATCTTTTTCGGCCCTCCGGCCTCTTTAATAAAACTATAGGGCTTTTCCTGGCCTGCTTTTATCTGCAAATGAATAACCCCCCGTTTTCTGGACACGGGAATGATTTCACAGGTAAACGGGGGTGGCGGGGTGATTTTTTTATGAATATAATCCAGCAAGAAGGTGGTGTCGTCTTCGGCAAACTTAAGGCCGCCCACCGCCCCGGTATCATCTACCCCCACCAGCAAACTACCCCCACCGGCATTGGCAAAGCCCACTACCTCCTCCACGATCTGGTCTGGGTGGTTACTGTTTTTTTTAAACTCCACCTCCTGGTTTTCGCCCCGGGCGCAAAGTGTCTTTAGTTGCTGCAAGTCCATCGGTTATTGTTTTTAACTCAAAAATTACCCTCAGGGTTCTAACCAAACACCCATTCAATCAGGGTAAAAGCGGCCACCACCAGCACCAAAACCGACAGCACATTAAGCCAGAAGCCGGCCCTGATCATCTGCTTCACCCGGATATGGCCGCTGGAAAAAACAATGGCATTGGGCGGGGTGCTGATGGGCATCATAAAGGCACAACTGGAGGCCATGGCCACGGGAATGGCCAGGATAAGCGGGTTGAGCCCCAGGCCGTGGGCAATGCCGATAACCACAGGAATATAAATAGTGGCCAGGGCCACATTGCTCATCAACTCGGTTAAAAATAGCATCGAGCCTATCAGGATAAGGTACACCAGCAGGGTGCTCATGGGGTTAGCCGCTACCACATCGGCAATAAGCTGGATCAGGCCGGTTGACTCCATGCCTTTGGCCAGGGTCATGCCGCCACCAAAGAGCAGTAAAATTCCCCACGGCAGGCGTTTGGTGGCTTTCCAGGGCAACAAGAATTTTCCTTTGCGGAAATTGGTAGGCAAAGCAAACATCAAAATACCGCCAATGATGGCCGTGCCGGTGTCGTTTAAGATATCGCTGCCGAACGCCAGGTTAAGCGGCCGTTTGAAGATCCACATAAAAGCCGTAAGGCCAAAAACCATAGCTACCATTTTCTCCTTGCGGCCCATGCGGCCCATTTTGGCAATTTCGGTATTGATCAGGTCGGTTGCTGCCGCCATGTTGCCCAGCCGGTTTTTAAACAGCACCTGGGTGAGCATCAGAAAAGTGACCAGCAGTAAAATGCCGCTTATGGGAATGCCAATCAGCATCCAGCGGGAGAAATCAATTTCGATATGCAGTAGCTCCTCGGCATAGCCAACAAACACCACGTTGGGCGGGGTGCCGATGATGGTGGCCATACCACCAATATTAGCCGCATAGGCAATCCCCAGCATCAGCGACAAGGCAAACAGGTTAAAGCCCTTTTTGTTGGCCACGGTGTGGTGGATAAGGGCGGTCACCGAGGTGGCAATGGGCAGCATCATAATGGTGCTGGCGGTATTGCTGATCCACATACTTAAAAAAGCTGTGGCCAGCATAAAGCCAAAGATAATGCCATTGGCGCTGGTACCGGTAAGCCGCACCAGGTTGAGGGCAATGCGCCTGTGCAGGCCATGGTGTTCCAGGCCCAGGGCCAGGAAAAAGCCGCCCATAAACAAGAAAATTATCGGACTGGCATAGGGGGCTGTGGCCTGGGCCAGGGGAAATACCCCTAAGGCGGGGAAAAGCACAATGGGCAGCAGGGCCGCCACCGCCATGGGGGTAGCTTCGGTAATCCACCAGGTGACCATCCAGGCGCCAACCCCGAGCACATACCAGGCCTGTGGGCTAAGGCCATCAAGATGGCTTAACCGCGAAATGATGAGAAAGAATGCGGGCCCGGCAAAGAGCCCCAGGGTTTTAACGGAGATTTTCAACGGCCAAAAAATTATCCCCTAAAGTAACACAAAAAACAGCCCGCGGCCAAGTGCTGTTATACCTTAAAATTCGGCATTACCGGGCGTACGCGGAAAGGGGATAACATCGCGGATATTGCCCATGCCGGTAATAAACTGGACCAGCCGTTCAAAGCCCAGGCCGAAACCACTGTGGGGGGCGGTGCCAAACCTGCGGGTATCTAAGTACCACCACAGGTCTTTTTCCGCAATGCCAATAGCTTTTATTTTCTCAACCAGCACGTCATAGCGTTCCTCACGTTGTGAGCCGCCAATTATCTCACCTATGCCGGGGAAGAGGACGTCCATGGCGGCCACGGTTTTGCCATCCTGGTTAAGGCGCATATAAAAAGCTTTAATGCTGGCCGGGTAGTTATACAGGATTACCGGCTTTTTAAAATGTTTTTCTACCAGGTAGCGCTCATGCTCCGACTGCAGGTCGGCCCCCCATTCATCAATGAGATAGGCGAATTTTTTCTTTTTATTCGGTTTGGCGTTACGCAGGATATCAATAGCCTCGGTATAGGTAAGGCGTACAAACTCGTTGTCGGCCACAAAGCGCAGTTGTGCTAACAGGCCCATTTCCTGGCGCTGGTGCTGTGGTTTCTGCTTTTCTTCGTCAGCAAGGCGCTGGTTCAGGAAGGTTAAGTCGTCCATGCAGTTTTCGAGGGCAAAGGATACCAGGTATTTAACAAACTCTTCGGCCAGGTCCATGTTGTCATGCAGGTCGTAAAAGGCCATTTCGGGCTCAATCATCCAAAACTCGGCCAGGTGGCGCGAGGTGTTGGAGTTCTCGGCCCGGAAGGTGGGGCCGAAGGTATAGATTTCCGTCAGGGCCAGGGCGGCCGTTTCGCCTTCTAATTGCCCGGAAACCGTAAGGTTGGTGTGTTTACCAAAAAAATCTGCGGAAAAATCAACCTGGCCATCGTCCGTACGCGGCAGGTGGTCTAAATCAAGGGCCGAAACAGTGAACATTTCGCCTGCCCCTTCGGCATCGGAGCCGGTTATAATAGGCGTATGCACGTTGAAAAAGCCTTTTTCATGGAAGTATTTGTGCACCGCATATATAAGGTTGTGCCGCACCCGGTAAATGGCCCCGAAGGTATTGGTGCGCACCCGCAAGTGGGCGATTTCCCGTAAAAACTCCAGGCTGTGTTTTTTGGGTTGCAAGGGGTATTTTTCCGGATCGGAAACGCCAATTATTTCTATCTCGGAGGTCTGGATTTCATACGCCTGTCCTTTGCCCAGGCTTTCTACCACTACGCCCCGGGCGGCAATACTGGCCCCGGTGGTAATTTGTTTGAGGGTTTGTTCATCCAGCGCCTCAAAATCAACGACAATTTGCAGGTTAGTCAGGCAGGAGCCGTCATTCAGGGCAATAAAGCGGTTGCTGCGGAAAGTGCGTACCCAACCTTTTACGGTTACCTCTTGTTGCAGGTACTTGCCATTCAGGATATCTTTTATTTTGATCTTGCCCATGATTATTTTTCGTTGCCGGTTTCCTGTGCGCAAAAATCCATTTTTTATCCTACTCTACAAAATACCGGATGGGGAAAGAAAAGCTTTATTTACACTTGCCGATGGATTTCAGTAATAGAAAATAAGCTAAATTTGGGGCCTGAATAATCTTTTTAATGCAGCGTTTATCTTTATCCCAAACCCTGAGCCAGAAGTTGTCGCCCCAACAGATACAGTTTATCAAGCTGTTGCAGGTGCCTACGGCTGAACTGGAAACCCGCATTGAGGAGGAGTTGGAGGAAAACCCGGCCCTGGAGGAAGGCCTGGAAGAGCCCGCGGAGTTGGCGGCCGAAGAGGAATTTGCGGAAGATGGCAACGAAACCGAGGCTAAGGAGGAAGAAATAAACGTAGAAGATTATTTGCGCGATGACGACATCAGTGGCTATAAAATGCAAGGCGATGGTGAAAATTCGGAAGACAAAGAAATGCCTATTGCCACCTCGGCCACCCTCACCGAGCAATTATTAACCCAACTGGGCTACCTGAAACTGGATGAGCGCCAAACCATCATTGCCAAACAACTGATTGGCAGCATTGAAAGTGATGGTTACATCAGACGAGACCTGGAGGCCATTCTCAACGACCTGGCTTTTTCGCAGAATGTGGAGACCACCCACGAAGAGTTAGAGGAAATCCTAGGCAAAATCCAGGAGTTTGACCCCCCCGGGATTGCCGCCCGTAATTTAAAAGAATGCCTGCTGCTGCAACTGGCGCGGATGGAGCAAAACCCCAATACCAAACTGGCCATCCGTATTATTGATGAGTGTTTTGTGGAGTTTACCAAAAAACACTACCAAAAGATCATCAAAAAACTTGACCTGGAAGATGAAGAAGACCTGAAGCCGGCCATCGAGATCATCACCAAACTTAACCCCAAGCCGGGGGGCACATCAACTGGGCTGGTAAAAACCCAGTATATTATCCCCGACTTTATCCTTACCACCCGCGATGGCAAAATAGACATTGCCCTGAATTCGCGCAATGCCCCCGAGCTGCGGGTAAGCCCGGCTTACTCCGAAATGTTCAAGGCCTACGAGAAGAGTGACAAGAAGGACAAAAAACTGAAGGAAACGGTAAGTTTTGTCAAGCAGAAACTCGATGCCGCCCGCTGGTTTATTGATGCCATCAAACAGCGGCAGCAAACCCTGCTGCGCACGATGCGGGCCATTGTAGAATACCAGTATGAATATTTTCTTACGGGTGACGAAAGCAAGCTGAAGCCGATGATCTTAAAAGATATTGCCGAAAAAATCGGCATGGATATTTCTACCGTCAGCCGGGTAGCCAACAGCAAATCGGTGCAGACGGATTTCGGCACGTTTATGCTGAAATACTTTTTTTCCGAAGGTATTACCACCGACTCGGGCGATGATGTAAGCAGCCGGGAAGTGAAAAACGAGTTGAAAAAGATTATTGATGCCGAAGACAAGCAGAAGCCGCTCTCAGACGATAAGCTGGAAAAGATGCTGAAAGCCAAAGGCTATAATATTGCCAGACGTACCGTGGCCAAATACCGGGAACAACTGGATATCCCGGTGGCACGGCTAAGAAAAGAACTTTAGTGGATAATAAGTCAGCGCACGTAATATCGTTTTTGTTTCACCCGCTGTTACTGGCAACCTATATTTTTGCGGCCTTTATTTTTCTCGAACCCATGGTGGTAGTACCGGCCGGTTATTCTTCTGTAGCCCGGTGGCTGATTGTGCTGGTGGTGTGGTTGACAACCTTTGCTATTCCGGTTTTAAGCCTGGCCCTGCTTAAGTTTATGGGCACGATAAAATCTTTTACCCTGAGAAACCGCCAGGAGCGGCTCCTGCCTTTTTTCTACATTGCCTTGTTTTATGCCTTAACGGCCTATTATTTTTCTGCCCAAATGATGGTTACCGGTCTTACAGCCGGCATATTTGTGCTTACCGCCATCATGATTTTTGCCGCGGCCGTAGTTACCCTGTTTTGGCAGATCAGCGCCCATGCCCTGGGCGTTGGCGGGCTTACGGGCACCTTGCTGGCGGTTAACCTGATGTTGCCCGGGCCGCAGGTAAACTACCTGTTGCTGGTGGTAGTCCTGGTGGCCGGGTTGGTGATGTCAGCCCGGTTGCGCTTGCAGGCGCATACCCCTGCCCAGGTATATGCCGGCTTTCTTTTAGGGTTATTTATTAGCTTTATGATTATTTTCTGGTTTTAACCATCGCTTATATGTACCAATTTATAAAATATGCAGTAGCCAACGGGGTGGCCACCATTACCCTCAACCGCCCCGAAGTTTATAATGCCCTTAACGATGAAATTACCTTCGAACTGCAGGATGCCTTTAAAGAGGTGGGGCGTGATGACCGGGTGCGGGTAGTTGTGTTTACCGGGGAAGGCAAGGCCTTTTGTGCAGGCCAGGATTTAAAAGCCGCAATGGGGGAGGAAAAAAGATCGTTTAGTGCCTCGTTGCATAAAAGATATAACCCGCTGATCAGGAAAATGCGCAACCTGAAAAAACCGGTTATCGGCCGCATTAACGGGGTGGCAGCCGGGGCAGGATGCTCATTGGCCCTGGCCTGCGATATCATGGTGATAGCCGAAGAGGCCTACCTTACCGAAGTGTTTGTTAACATCGGCCTGGTGCTTGACTCAGGTTCCTCTTATTTTTTGCCCCGCCTGGTAGGGTCGGCCAAAGCCTTTGAGCTGGCCACCATGGGGACCCGCATAGGGGGCAAGGAAGCCGTGGCCCTGGGCATGGCCAATAAAGCCGTGCCCCTGGCTGACCTCGATGAGGCGGTAAGAGCGTATGCCGGGTATTATGCCACGGCCCCTACCCGGGCTATCGGCCTGATGAAGCAAATGCTGAACAAATCAGGACATGCCGGCCTGGAGGAAATGCTGGAGTATGAAGCCTGGTGCCAGGATATTGCCGGGGCCTCGGCCGATTATGCCGAAGGGGTAAATGCTTTTCTCGAAAAGCGACAAGCTGAATTTTCGGGAAAGTAGGGTTAAAACGTAGCCAGCGATACCCCAAACGACCACATACCCGGGTTCTCAAAATTAGCGGCTTTGTTGCCGCGGAATAATTTGCTGCCACTGTAATAGCCCCAGACACTAAACGGCCCGTAA